>DATKAO010000126.1 GCA_035498015.1 Myxococcota bacterium | reverse complement strand
CGGCGGCGCTCTGCGGCCGGTCAGCCGGCCGCTTGGCCATGAGCCGGAGCACGAGCTCGGCCATGGCCGCGGGAATCTCGGCCACGCGCTCGCGCGGGTCGGGCGCGGCCGTGTTGCGGTGGTGGAAGGTCACGTCGCCCGCCCGGAACGGCACGCTCTTGGTCAGGAGCTCGAACAGAGTGACTCCCAGCGCGTACAGGTCCGCGCGGTGGTCGACCGCTTCGCCGGCCGCCTGCTCGGGCGCCATGTAGAAGGGCGTGCCGCCGATCACCGTGGCGCCCTTGCGCGCCTCCTCCACGACCTTGGCCAGGCCGAAGTCCATGATCTTCACGGTGCGCTCGCGCGTGTAGAAGAGGTTCGCGGTCTTGATGTCTCGGTGGATCACGCGGTTCTGGTGCGCGTAGTGCAGCCCCGCGCAGACCTGCATGCCGATCGCCGCGGCGATCGGCGCCGCCATCGCGCCGCGCGCCCGCAGGATCGTGTCGAGCGTGGTGCCCTGCAGGAACTCCATGGTGATGAAGTACTGACCCGACTCGTTGCCCGCGTCGTACACGGTCACGATGTTGGGGTGATTCAGCGCGGCAGCGGCGCGCGCCTCGCGCTCGAAGAACGCGACCGCGGTCGGGTGACCGCGCAGGCTCTCCGTGAGTCGCTTCAGGGCCACGGTGCGGCCCAGGTGTTTGTCGCGCGCCTTGAACACCACGCCCATCGCGCCGCGCCCGAGCTCCTCCAGGATCTCGTAGCGGCTGTCGGCGGGGGGGGTGGGCGCAGGCGCGCTGGCAGCGGGCGTGGGCGTGGGGGCCGGGCTGGCCGCAGCCTCGCGTCTGGCGCGCAGCGCCGCCGCGCGCTCGGCCGCAGCGCGGAACTTGGGCGCGCGCGCCTCGATCGTCTCCCAGGCCTCGAGCGCATCGTCCTCGCGGCCCAGCCGCTCCAGCAGCTCGGCCTTCACCGACCAGAGCGGCAGCGCCGACGAGGCGTCGCCCTGTGCGTCGAGCAGCGTGTCGAGCCGCTCGAGCGCCTGGGGCAGCTGGTTGCGCTCGATGTGCAGCTCGATCAGCTGCCGGCAAGCGGCGCCGTAGCTCTCGTCGGCCGGAGTGACCTGCGCGAGGTTGTGGATCGCGCGCGTGACCTGGCGCTGCGACGCCGCGAGCTGGCCGGCCTCGAAGTGACTGCCGTGCTTCTCGTAGAGCGCGAGCAGCTGCTCGGCGTCGTCGGTCTCTTTGCAGCACGCGATCGCGGACTCGAGATCGCCCGCGCGCTCGTAGGCGCGCGCGGCGGACGCCGGGTCACCGGCCGCGCGGTGCGCGTCGCCGGCCTTGTCCCACTGCTCGGCGGCCTCGAACAGCGCTGCGCTGCCCGCGGGGTCCTCGCCGTCGGCGCGCAGCTCCGCCGCGCCGCGCAGGTCGCCCGCGGTCTCGAGCGCCTGCGACGCGCCCGCCAGGTCGCCGCGCGCCTTCAAGAGGTCGGCGCGCAGCTTGCTCGCGGCCTGCGTCGCGCCCGCGCGTTCCAGCTCGTTGGCCGCGCGCGCCACGTCGCCCTCGAGATACGCCGCCACCGCGGCGGCCGAGCCCTCGAACAAAAGGCCCGGCTCGCGCGCGGCGTCGAGCAGGAGGTGGATCGGGTCACACGAGCGCACCTCGAGCTCGCGCTCGCACAGCCGTTCGCCGGCGCCGACCAGCAGCGTGTGGCGGCCCGGCTTGAGATAGAGGAAGACCGCTGCGTCGCTCACGTAGCGCAGCGAGCGCGGGTTCCCGCGCAGCGCGATCCCGGCATGAGTCACGCCCTTGGGCAGTCCGGTCACTCGTACCTCGAGCGAGGCCTCCTTGGGCCGCATGTCGAACTTCACCGTGATGCGTTTGCCACGCAGCACGCGCACGAGCTGCTCTTCGAGGAAGTCGCCGATCAGCTCGTTCGTGGTCGCGTGGATCAGCGGCCCGCGCACGGTCACGTAGTACTGGCGCCGGCGCGCGGGGATCCAGTGGAACTCGGTCGGCTGCCCCTCGCGCAGCGGCCGCTCGAAGCGGTTCAGGCTGCGCAAGCCGTCCTCGATGCGCCACTTGGCCTTCTCGCGGCTCTTGAGTGACTTGGTCTGCGCGGTCTTGCGCTGGCGGCGCGAGACGCTGATGCTGAACAGCGCGCGGGTCTGGGGCGGAAGCTCGACCACGACCGACACGCTGCCCCAGCCGCGAATCACGATCGCCGCGATGACCAGCGCGGCGAAGGCGTAGAGCGCGAACGCGGGCCAGTTCCAGGTCCAGTAGCCGTCGAGCTCCGGCGCGAGACACACCCAGGTCGAGTGAATGGCGGAGCGCGAGCCGAAGCGGCCGGCGAGCTGGCGCAGCTCGAGCCGCCAGTGCGCGTCGCCGCTGCAGGCGTTGCCGAACCGGGCCAGCGGCTCGCGCTGCAGGCGCGCGAGATACAGCGCGTCGGTGCCCAGCGCGAGGTTGAGCTCGACCACCGAGCTCATGTTCACGGACTCGGCCGACCCGTCGAAGCGGTACAGCTTGTCGAGCGCCTCGCTGGTGGCCGGGTTCTCGAGCGCCTTCGCCGTCTCGGCCGGTGACAGGGCCCCGTAGCGCGACTCCACCACGCGCCGGAGCTCGCCCTCGAGCCTCGCGAGGTCGGGGGCGTGCGGCCGGAGCAGCTCGAGCACGCGGTGCTTTGCGTCGACCGTGTCCCGCACGCCCGCGAACAACACGCGGCCCGTCTCCGCGCGCAGCGCCGGGAAGGGCGACATCAGCCCGAGCAAGCGCTCGTTCACGCCGGCGAGGTCAGCGGCCGGGCTCGCGGGCGCTCCCTCGGAGGACGTGGACCCGCCGCCCTCGGCCAGGAGCTCCGCGCGCTGGCGCTCGGCGCCGGCGGACTCGCTGTCGCCCGCGGCCTCGGCCGAATCGGCCAGCGCGAGGCGGAGCGCGGGCTCGATCGGGTCGAGCTCGACCGCGCGCGTGAGTGCCGCGCGGGCGCCGGCCGTGTCTCCCGAGGCGCGCAGCAGCTCGGCGCGCAGCGCGAGCGCTTCCGAGTCGGTGCCGCGCGCGAGCTCCACCGCCTCGAGCAGCTGCAGGGCCTGATCGCCGTGGCCGGTGCCGGCGTCGAGCCGCGCGAGCTCGAGCTTCCCGGCGGAGTCGTGGGCGTCGAGCGCGAGCGCGCGTTCCAGCAGCGGCCGCGCGTCGTCGTTGCGGCCCGCCTCGCGGTAGAGCGCGCCGAGCTCGCGCGCCGCGCCGGGCGCGGAGGCGTCGAGCTGGATCGCCTGCCGCAGCGCGCTCTCGGCCGCCGCGGAGTCACCGAGCGCCGACGCCGCCTCGGCCGCGCCGAGCAGGCGAGCCGGCGTGGGACCGCCGGTGTCGAGCGCCTCCTTCCAGGTACCGCGCGCCTGCTCGGCCTCGCCGAGCCGCGCGTAGAGCCGCGCAAGGCGCTCGCGGCCCGCCGCGCCGGAGCGGGCATCGGCCTGCCGGGCGCGTTCGTAGTGCGACACCGCACGGTGCAGGTCCAGCGCCGCCTCGGCGCGCGCGCCGGCCTGCTCCAAGAGCCGGGCCGCGCGCGGCGGGTCGTGCGCTTCAAGCTGCGCCAGCTCGTCGAAGGCGCGGTCGGAGCGGGGATCGAGCTCGGCGGCGCGCTGGAACGCGCTCTCCGCGTGCGCCTCGTCGCCCAGGAGCGCCAGGTCGCGCGCGTAGGCGAGCTGCGCCTCGGGGCTCTGGGGCGCGAGCGCCACGGCCCGCTCGAGATACGGGCGTGCCACGTCGGTCTCACCGCGCGCGAGCCGGATCTCACCCGCCGCCAGCGCCACGCGCGCGTCGATCGGCTCGCCGCCTTCGAGCGCGCGCGCGGCATCGGTGAGCACCTTCTTCGTGGCGAGGTCGCTCGAGGTCTCCTCGCCGCGCGCCACGCGCAGCCGCACGCGTTCCGCGGCCGGGACGTCGGTCCCTGCGGCGCGTGTCTCGATGCGGGCGCGCAGCTCGCCGGCGACGCTCGAGTCATCGCCGTCGAGCGCGCGCCAGGCGCGCGCCAGCTCGTTCTGGTCGAGCGCCTCGAGCGCGCGGCTCTCGGCCGAGAGCTGCTCGACGCCCGCGGCGGGACCGGGACCGAGCGCGCTGGCGTCGCCGCCGAGCGCCGGGGCGACGCGCGCGGTCACCGTGTCGATCGCGACACCGAGCTGTGTCGCCGTGCCGTGGGCCCGTGCCGCGCTGAGCCACGCGCAGCCGCTGCGCCCGTACACGCGCAGCGCCAGGTCCACGCCCGCGGGCCGGGGGCGCAGGTCGACGAACACCAGCTCGCTCGTGGCCGCGGGCGCGCGCTCCGCCGCGCGCGCACACGCGCCGTCGGGAGAGACTCTGCCCGCTTCGTTCGCGAGCGCGATCGCCGAGACACCCGCCGCGGTCAGCCGGCGCCGCACGCGCTCGACCAGCCCGCGCTGCACCGCTCCGAAGGGCTCGGGCACGCTGCCGGCGACCAGCGCCGCCTGGCGCGCGGGCGGCGTCCCGTCCGGCGCGGCTTCCTGTGCAGACGCGAGCCGCGGCGCGCCCGCGAGGGCGAGCGCGAGACAGGCGATGCCCAGGGAGCTGCGCATCCCCGAGGCATCGGAACCCGTTCCGCAGCGGTTGAGGCGCGGCGGCGTTCGCAGTGCGTCAGCCGTGCTCCGGAGCGCCGGCCCCGCCGGCACGGCGCGAGTGACTTCTCCGGTCCGACCGCGAGGTCGGTCCCAGCTCAATTCTGCGCACGGCGCATCCGACATTGTGCAGCATGGATCACCTACACCTGGTCTACGAGGACGACATCCTCAAGCTCTTCTGGGACACGAACGCCCGCTACCACATCGCCGAGTGGCACGGTGACGTGAAGGGCGAGAAGCTGCGCACTTCGGCCTACGCGTGCGTCAACGCCTCGCGCACCCGGCCGTCGACGCGCTGGATCGCGGACGTGACCCTGGTCGGCGCGCCGGACAACGCGGACCAGCAGTGGATGGTGGAGGACTTCTACCCGCGCCTCGCGCGCAACGGCGTGCGCTTCGTCGCGTTCGTGGTGCCGGAGAAGACGCTCCTGCACATCCACGTGCGCCGCATGAGCAAGGCGTTCGAAGACAAGTCGTCGCTCGAGTTCCAGTATCAGTCCACGCGTGCGGAGGCGGCGGCCTGGCTCGCATCGCACCCGGGCTGAAGCTCGCTTGGACTCGCTCGAGCTCGTCTACCAGGACGAAGTCCTGAATCTGTTCTGGGATCGGGACGGCCGCTACCACATCAGTGAGTGGCACGGCGAGGCCCGGGGCGAGCGGCTGCGCACGGCGGCGCACGCGTGTCTCAGCGCGTCGCGCGAGCGACGGTCGACGCGGTGGCTCACCGACGTGACCCGCTTCCCCGAGATCGATCCCCCCGACCTGCAGTGGATCGCGCGCGAGTACTACCCGCTGCTGGCGCGCAACGGCGTGCGCCGGCTGGTGTTCGCGCTGCCCGAGTACGCGGCCGACCGCGCCACCGTGCGCCACATCCCGTCGGCCTGCGGCGACGACGTGACGATCGAGTTCGAGTACTGCGACTCGCGCGCCGCCGCCGTGCGCCGGCTGCAGATGCTGCCGCACTGACGCTCCGTCACCTGGGACGGGCCAGGACCCCGACGGTGAGCCGCCGGCCCTCGGCCCAGCGCGCCTTGTAGGCGGACTGCGCGCCGAGGTCGTAGGCAGTGACTCCGCTGCCGGAGAGCCGCGCGATCTGCTCGAGCTGCAGGGCATTGCCCAGGCCGAGCGCGCGCAGTCGCTCGTCGAAGCTGAACTGCAGCCCGCGGAAGGTCGTGCCGGCGATCCCGCCCGCGAGATACCCCACGTCCTCTCCACCGTGCCTGGCGAACAGCAGGCGCAGAGCCCCGCGTGCGGCCAGCCGCGGGTACATGCCCGCGTAGAACTCGCGCATCGGGCCGCGCTCGACGCCGTTGCCGGTCGCGGTCTTCCAGCTGCGCCGCTCGACCGCGAGCACACGGGCATAGGCGGCCTCGGCCTCGGCCGGCGAGAGGCACGAGACTGCCTCGAAGCCGATCCCGGCCGCGCGCACCCGGCGCAGCGCAGCGCGCGCGCCCGCGCGGAACTTCGCGCTGCGCCGCGCGAGATAGCCCTCCAGCTCGTCGAGCCGGGCCACGAAGCGCTCGGTAGTCGTGACCACCGACAGCGCGTGAGTCGCGTCGAGGCGCAAGATCAGGGCGCGCGTGCGCGGATCGCGAGGCGGCAGCCCGGCGAGATACAGCAGCTCGTGCCGCCGCCGTTCGGCAAGCAGCTCGCACAAGAGCTCGAGCGAATCGGCGCCGACCAGCGGCGACGCGAAGCCCCACATCGCTTCGAGCGGCTCGAGCACCGGCCCGCGCGCGGCCAGCGCGACGAAAGAGCTGCCCCGCCGCGCGGCTACGAGCTCGCCCCCGGGATGGAAGGCGTCGTGGAACGACAGGACCCAGTCAGTGCGCGTGCAGAAGCCGTCGACGGCCGGGTCGGCGTCGACCGCGGCATCGTACTCGCCGGCGCACGCCTCCAGCCCGGCGCGGTCGAGCCGGGTCACGGCGCCGGCGGGCGTTCGGGATACTCCGCCCCGGCGTCGAGCGGCCAGATCGGCCGGCGCGTGCGCGTGCGCGGGAAGCTCTCGAGCCGCAAGCTCGTGAGTCCCGGCGCGTCGGCAGTCACGATGCCGGCGGCGATCGGCTCGAAGCCCGCGCGGAAGTGCTGCGCCGACTTCAGCGCGACGAGCTTGGCCCGGCGCACGTCGATGCCGTGCATGCGGAACACCTCGGGGTCGAACACCTGCTGGCTGCGCGACGAGACCAGCACGTCGACGCGGCCGATGCGCAGCCGC
>DATKAO010000125.1 GCA_035498015.1 Myxococcota bacterium | reverse complement strand
CGGAACGCCGAGCAGCGCGAGGTCGCCGATCAGGTCGAGGATCTTGTGGCGCGCGAATTCGTCCTTGAAGCGCAGGCCTTCGGGATTCAGCACGCGGTGCTCGTCGAGCACGACCGCGTTCGCGAGCGAGCCGCCGCGGGCCAGGCCGATCGCGCGCAGCTTCTGTGTATCTTTCAGGAAGCCGAACGTGCGCGCCGGCGCGATCTCGCGCGCGAACACTTCGGGCGAGAGCACCAGGCCCTCGACCTGCTGCCGGCCGATCGCCGGGTGGGCGTAGTCGATCTCTACCGAGAGCTTGAACTCGCGCGACGGGACCACGCGCACGTAGCGGTTGCCCTCGCGCACCTCGATCGGGCGGCGGATGACGATGCGGCGGCGCATGCGCGCCTGCGCGCGGATGCCGGCCTGCTGGATCAGGTACACGAACGACGCAGCGCTGCCGTCCATGATCGGAAGCTCGGGGCCGGACACCGAGATCGTGCAGTTGTCGATGCCCATGCCGCGCAGCGCCGAGACCAGGTGCTCGATGGTCGAGAGCTGCGAATCTTCGTTGCCCAGCGTCGTGGCCAGGGTCGTGTCGGTGACCCACTCGGCGCGCGCCGGAAAGCGCACGGGCTGATCGCCGTCGGTGCGCTCGAACAAGAGCCCGGTGCCCGCGGCAGCCGGCTTCAGCACCAGGTCGACGGGCTCCCCACTGTGCAGACCAATGCCGGTACAGTGGACCGTCGTCGCGATCGTCTGCTCAACGCCCCTCAGCAAGGCGCCCCCCCACGCATTCGCCGAATCGCCATGGAACTGTGATCCCCCCCACAGGCACTCGGGTCATGAGCAACCTGCATGCCAAATGCGTGGCTGATGAGGGACATATCGGTCGAAATCCCGAAGCTCTGGATTCGACTTGTGATTTGGCACACATCGACCGTCTACGCGCCGCGGGGCTTCGCCCGCATGAGTCGGCAACCGTGAGAAATGGAGTGACGTTTCCATTACGCCGTGACCAATTCATCACTGCAGGCGTTCGCGCGCGTACGCGAGCGATTCCAGGCGCTCCGCCGGCATTGGAACGGAGCCGGGCCCGGGAAGCGCGGCTAACTGCAGCCTAGCTGGGCGGATTCCGGCCGCTCTGGCGGTCGAGCTCGTCGAGGAGCTCCTTGGCGGACTGGAAGCGCTCCGCGGGGGCCTTCTGCAGGCAGCGCAGGATGATGGTCGCCAGGCCCTCCGGGATCTCGGGCTTGATCGTGCGCGGATCCGGCGGGGCGGTGTGGACGTGGTGGTACGGGACGTTGCCCTTCTGGAACGGCAGCTCGCCGGTCGCGAGCTCGAACAGGGTGACGCCGAGCGAGTAGAGGTCGGTGCGGTGGTCCACGTCGCGGCCCAGTGTCTGCTCGGGCGACATATAGAAAGGGGTGCCCGAGATCATGGTGGTGGCGTTGCGGACCTCTTCCATCAGCTTGGCGAGGCCGAAGTCCATGATCTTCACGTGCTTCTCGGTGGTCCACATCGTGTTCGCGGTCTTGATGTCGCGGTGCACGACCTTGCGCCCGTGCGCGTACTGCAGCGCCGAGGCCATCTGGCGCAGGATGTACACCGCCGCATTGGCGGACACGGCGCCGCGCTGGCGCAGGATCTCCTTCAGCGTGGTGCCCTCGACCAGCTCCATGGCCATGTACAGGCCGTGCTCGGACTCACCGGCGTCGTACACGGTCACGATGTTGGGGTGGTTGAGCTGGGCTGCGGCCTTGGCCTCGCGCAGGAAGTTCTTGAGCGCGTTGGCATTGCCGCGCAGCCCCTCGGGCAGGACCTTGTAGGCGACCTCGCGCTCCAGCACCGAGTCACGCGCGAGATACACCACGCCCATGCCGCCGCGGCCCAGCTCGCGCACGATCTCGTAGCGCTTCTGCGTGGACGGAATCACGCCCGGCGTGGTGGCCGGCGGCGCGGTCGGCGCCGTCTCCTCGGGCGCCTTGCCGCGCTGCGCCTTGCAGCGCTCGAGACACGCGGCCACGTCGCGGAAGTGATAGTCGAAGGAGAGAATGCGCTCGTAGATGTCGATCGCGCCCGCCAGGTCGCCCTTGCGCTCCTGCGCGCGCGCCAGCTCGTAGAACGCGTCGACGTTGCTGCGGCTCACGGTCTCGGAGCCCGCGGCCTCTTCGAATTTCTTGACCGAGAGACTGTGCTGGCCCTTCTCCTGGAACATGCGGCCCAGGATCGAGCAGGCCTCGCCGTAGCGTGAGTCCTCGGGAGTGATCTGCTGCAGCATGCGGATCGCCGCATCGCCCTGGTTCAGCTCGGCGAAGATCTTGCCCGCCTCGAAGGCATCGCCCGCCTTCTCGAGCATCTCGGCCTGCTTGTCCTTCTTGCCCGCCAGGCCGTAGCAGGTCGCGGCGTCGGCGTACTTCTGGCACTGCGCGTAGGCGTCGGCGGCGGGCTCGAGCTCGCCCGCGGCGCGGTAGGCCTCGGCCGATGCGGGATAGTCCGCGGCGGCGAAATACTCGCGGCCCGCGTCGCCGAAGCGCGCGAGCTTGCGGTACAGGTCACCGGAGGCGCCGTGCTCGCCTGCCTTGACCAGATACTCGACGGCCTCGGCGTCCTTGCCCTGGTCGCGCAGATACTCGCCCATGAGACGCGCGGCGCCGATCTCGTCGCCCAGGCGCTCGAGCGCCTTCGACGCCAGGTCGCCGCGGCGCACGCGCAGGAACAGCTCGGCCGAGCGTTTGTAGTTGCCGGTCTGGAAGGCGATCTTGGCCGCGGGCCCGAACGACTCCGAGCGCACCAAAAGGCTCTCCGCCTCCTCGAAGCGGTCCAGCTTGGAGAGGATCTCGGCCGCCTTCTTGGCGATGCCCTTCATCTCCTTGGCCTTCTGGTCGCTCTTCGCGCCGGCCACGCCGCCCTCGTCGTTGAAGGCCTGGACCAGTGACTCGGCCGCGGCCGCCTCCGCGCCGGCTTTGATGAAGGCCTGCGCGGCGTGCCGGTGGAAGCCGATCTTCTGGTAGCACTTGCCGGCTTCCTTGAAGTTCTCGGCGCGCTCGAACATCTCGCCGGCGACGGAGAACTTGCCGGCCTCGAGATAACACTGAGCGGCGTCCTCGTGCTGGCCGATCTGGGCATAGACTTTGCCGGCCTGCTCGAGCTTGCCCATTTTCTTGTACAGGTCCGCGGCCTCGTCGAAGCGGTTCTGGTCGAAGCGCACCTCGGCGGCGCGGTGCCAGAGCTCGTGGCGCAGGAACAGGTCCGCGGCCTCGTCCTTCATGTTGTGACCGAGGAGATATTCGCCCGCGGCCTCGGCGCCCTTGTCCTCTTCGATCTTGGCCGCCTCCTTGAGATACTTCCGGCCTTCCTTGCTCGACGGCGGGGCGGCCTCCTCCGCGGCCAGCGGGCTCTTCTTCGCGACCGCGCTGGTCTCGGACTTGGCTGCCGCCGCCTCTCTGGCCTTGGCGCCCTTCCTGGACTTCGCGGCCGAGCGGCGGCGCTTGCCGCGCGGCACGAGCGCGTAGAGCAGGAGCAAGGTCCCCGCGCCGCCCAGGCCGGCGAACACCGGCTGCGTGCGCAGTGAGTCGATCTGGCCGGAGAGCGCGTCCGCCACCACCCCCCAGGGGCCGCCGCGCGCGGCCTGGAGCTTGAGCTGTGTCTTCAGCTCGGTCGCGGCCTTGTCGCCGCCGCGCTGCAGAAGCGCGCCGGACACCCCGCCCAGCAACAGGGGGATGGCGAGGAGAAACGCGAGAATCCGCAGGCCCGTGCGCACCTGCTAGAGATCGTCCGGGAGCCGGGTCACGTTGAGTGAGCGGCACCCCGGAGGCGCGCGTGCACGGCGGCGCCGTCACCTGCTGGCGCGCGTGTCACAGCAGCCGGTCTTGTCGGTTCGAAGCGCCGCGCGACTCTGCGGCGGGCGTCACGCCGAAGTGGCGGTACGCGCGCTCCGTCGCCACGCGGCCGCGCGGCGTGCGGTCGAGGTAGCCCTCCTGGATCAGGAACGGCTCGTAGATGTCCTCGATCGTGCCGCGGTCCTCGCCGATCGCAGCGGCCAGCGCGTCGAGCCCGACCGGGCCACCGCCGTACTTCTCGATCAGCGCGCGCAGGAGCTGCCGGTCCATGCGGTCGAAGCCGGCCTCGTCGACCTCGAGCCGCCCGAGCGCGAAACGCGCCAGCGCGTGGCTCACCTCGCGCGCGCCGTCGACCTCGGCGAAGTCGCGCACGCGCCGCAAGAGCCGGTTGGCGATGCGCGGCGTGCCGCGCGAGCGGGTCGCGATCTCGTGCGCGCCTTCCGGCGAGAGCGCGATCCCGAGGATGCGCGCGCTGCGCGCGAGGATGCGCTCGAGGTCCGCCGCGGGGTAGTAGTCGAGCCGCGCGATCACGCCGAAGCGGTCGCGCAGCGGCGAAGTGAGCAGCCCCGCGCGCGTGGTCGCGCCGATCAGCGTGAAGCGCGGCAGGTCGATCTTCACGGTCTGCGCGCTCGGGCCCTGCCCGATCACCAGGTCGAGCTTCCCGTCCTCCATCGCGGGATACAGGATCTCCTCGACGGCGGGACTCAGCCGGTGGATCTCGTCGATGAACAAGACGCCGTCCGGCTCGAGGTTGGTGAGGATCGCCGCCAGATCGCCGGCGCGCTCGATCACCGGGCCCGCAGTGACTCGCAGGCCCGCGCCCATCTCGCGCGCGATCACGTGCGCAAGCGCCGTCTTGCCCAGTCCGGGCGGGCCGTAGAACAGCACGTGGTCGAGCGGCTCGCCGCGCTCGCGCGCGGCGCGGATGAACACGCGCAGGTTCTCGCGCAGCGCGTCCTGGCCCACGAACTCATCGAGCGAGCCGGGGCGGAGCTTCTCCTCGACCCGGCGCTCCTGGTCGAATGACTCGCCGCGCAGCGGCTCGTCCTTGCGCTCAGGCGCTCGCGGCACGCAGGGCCTCCTTGATCAGTGACTCGAGACCCGGGGCGTCGGGCAGCGCCTCGAACGCGCGCCGCACGGCCTTCTCGGCGTGGGCGCGAGGGTAACCCAGGTTCACGAGCGCGCTCTCTGCCGCGGCTGCGGCGTCGTCGAGCGGCGCGCGCGCCGGGGTGGCGGTCTCCAGGCCCGCGACCTTGTCGCGCAGCTCGACCACCATGCGCTCGGCGGTCTTCTTGCCGACGCCCGGAATGCCCACCAGCGCCGCCAGGTTGCCCGAGCGCAGCGCCGCGATCAGCTTGTCCGCCGGCAGGCCCGACAGGATCGCCAGCGCGAGCTTCGGTCCCACTCCGCTCGCGCCCAAAAGCAGCCGGAACAAGGTGCGCTCGAGCTCGGTCGCGAAGCCGTACAAGAGGAACGCGTCCTCGCGCACGTGGGTGTGCACGCGCAGCCGCACGGTCTTCCCCTCGTCGGGCAGATCGAAGAAAGTGGAGAGCGGCACGCGCAGCTCGTAGCCGACGCCGTGCACGTCGAGCACCACGGCCTCTGGGCTCTTCTCGACCAGGACGCCCTCGATGCGCGCGATCACGAGAGGTCCGATGGTCGCGTGGGCACCCTACCCACGCTCCGGCGAGAGAGACCGTGACACAGCGCCACGGCGAGCGCGTCGGCTTCGTCGGCGGGCGGCGGGGCAGTCAGTCCCAGCAGCCGCTGCACCATGCGCGCGACCTGCGTCTTCTCGGCGCGGCCGAAGCCGGTGACCGCCAGCTTCACCTGCGACGGGCTGTACTCGCCGGTGGACAGCCCGGCCGTCGCGCAGGCCGCGAGCGCCACTCCGCGGGCGTGACCGAGCACGAGCGCCGAGCGCGCGCTCTTGGCGGAGAACACCGACTCCAGCGCCGCGACCTCGGGCGCCAGCTCGCCGATCAGCCGCGCGAGCTCGCGCTGCAGCTGCGCCAGACGCACGCCCAGTGAGTCGCCGCGCACGCGGATCGTCCCGCCGCCGAGCCGGCGCAAGCTGCTGCCCTCGATCGACACCACGCCGTAGCCCGTGGCGTTGGAGCCGGGATCAATTCCCAGGATCCGCACTCGACCCCCCGGTCGGTGAATGACCGGAGGTGAGTCTACCCGTCGCCCTTGCTCGCCGCGAGCATGTCCTCTTCCGAGATCTCGAAGTTCGAGAACACCTCGGAGACGTCCTCGTGCTCGTCGAGGGCCTCGTAGAGCTTCAGCATCTGCTCCGCGTTCTTGCCCGAGAGCTTCACGGTCGAGCTCGGCACCATGGCGAGCTTGGCGCTCGCGGCGTTGAAGGACTTGGCCTCGAGGGCCTCCTTCACGGCCGCGAACTCGTTGGGAACGGTCTGCACGGTGATCGCGTCCTCGTCCTCCACGACGTCCTTGGCGTTGGCCTCGATCGCGGCCTCCATGAGCGCGTCGGCGTCGAGCCCGGCGCGGTCGAACTCGAGCACGCCCAGGCGCTCGAACATGAACGCGACCGAGTTCGTCGCGCCCAGGTTCCCGGCGAAGCGGCTGAAGATGTGGCGGATCTCGCCGCCGGTGCGATTGCGGTTGTCGGTGGTGGCGTCGACGATCACCGCCACGCCGCCCGGGCCGTAGCCCTCGTAGCGGATCTCTTCGTAGTTCTCGCCGCCGAGCTCGCCCGTCCCCTTCTTGATCGCGCGGTCGATGTTGTCGCGCGGCATGTTGACCGAGCGCGCCTTCTGCACCGCCAGGCGCAGACGGGGATTGGCGTTGGGGTCACCGCCGCCCAGGCCCGCCGCGATCGAGATCTCGCGGATCACCTGCGTGAAGATCTTGCCCCGCTTGGCGTCCGCAGCGCCTTTCTTGCGCTTGATGGTCGCCCACTTCGAGTGACCGGACATGAGAGCCTCCGTGAGGGACCGGGGAGGTAACACCGTGCTCTGACTGGGTCAATCGCTTCAGTCGCCTCGGTCGGCTTGCCGATGAAATGCGCGAAGTCGGCTCGCGGCCGGAGAGTATGAGCAAGGACGTCACGATCGGCATCGATCTCGGAACGAGCAATTCGTGCGTCTGCGCGATGCTCGACGGCAAGCCGACGGTGCTCGGCAACAAGAAGGGCGAGCGCGTGATCGCCTCGGTGGTCGCCTTTCATGAGGGCGGCAAGATCGAGGTCGGCAACGCGGCCAAGCAGCGCATCATCCTCGACCCCAAGCACACGGTCTCGTCGGCCAAGCGCCTGATCGGGCGGTACTTCTTCAGCGAGGAAGTCCGCAAGGCCCGCGCGGTCTGCAAGTACGAGATCGTGCCCGGCGAGAACCACGGGGTGCGGATCAAGATCCGCGAGGAGGAGTTCTCGCTGCCCGAGATCTCCGCCTTCGTGCTTAAGGAGATGAAGGCGATCGCGGAGGGCGCCCTCGGGCGACCCGTCTCGGGCGCCGTCATCACCGTCCCCGCCTACTTCAACGACAACCAGCGGCAGGCGACCAAGGACGCGGGACGGATCGCCGGCCTGGACGTGCTGCGCATCCTGAACGAGCCCACCGCGGCCGCGCTCTCGTACGGCTACGGCAAGGACCTGCGCCAGAAGGTCGCGATCTACGACCTCGGCGGCGGCACCTTCGACGTCTCGATCCTGGAGATCGGGAAGGACGTGTTCGAGGTGCTCGCGACCGCCGGCGACACCTACCTCGGCGGCGACGACTTCGACGACCGCGTGATCGACCTGCTCGCCGACAAGGTGCAGTCCGAGCACGGTGTGAACGTGCGCCCCGATCCCTATGCCTTCGCCAAGCTGCGCATGGCCGCGGAGAGCGCGAAGATCGAGCTCGCCGAGCGCGAAGAGGCGCAGATCTCGATCCCCGACCTCGCCGAGCACGAGGGCAAGCAGATCGGCGTCGAGTACACGCTGACGCGCAAGGACTTCGACAAGCTGATCCGCGACCTGATCCTGCGCACGTTCAAGGTGTGCGACGAGGCGCTCCAGCAGGCCAGCCTCACCACGCGCGACCTGAACGGCGTGATCCTGGTCGGCGGGCCGACCCGGCTGCCCTCGATCCGGAACGCCGTGAAGGAGTATTTCCAGCGCGAGCCGGAGACCGGCATCAATCCCGACGAGGTCGTGGCCATGGGCGCGGCCATCCACGCCGCCTCGCTCGCCGCGCCCGAAGCGGGCAGCTACCTGCTCGACGTCACGCCGCTCACGCTGCGCATGGGCATCGCCGGCGGTCTCTCCGAAGCCATCATCGAGCGCAACAGCCCGGTGCCGATCGACCAGATGCGCGTGTTCACCACGGTGCGCGACCACCAGAAGACGATCGCGGTGCGCATCTACCAGGGTGAGTCGCGCCAGGCCGAGGGCAACACGCTGCTGGGCGAGTTCGAGTTCTCGGGCTTCGCGCCCGGGCCGCGCGGCGAGGTGAAGATCGAAGTCACTTTCTCGATCTCGACCGAAGGCATCGTGAAGGTGCAGGCGCGCGACCCCAAGACGGGCGCCGAAGCCTCGACCACCGTGTCGATGTCGAGCGGCCTGTCCGAGGAGCAGATCCAGGAGATCATGGCCAAGGACCGCACGGCCGACGTCGCGCCGAACGCGGCGCCCGTGGGCCGGTCGCGGCGCGCCGGCGGCAACGAGCCGCTCCCGGTCGCGGAGCTCGAAGAGGCCGACGACGGCCTGCTCGACCTGCCCGCGCTCGAGGCAGACGTGCAGGACATGCTCGACAAGCCCGACGCGGAGCAGCCGCTCTTCGGCAAGGTCGAGGGCGACCTCGGCGGCGAGGCGCAGCAGCCGATCCGGCCCCACACCGAGCTCGGCGGCGGCGCGCGCGAGATCGAGCTCGAAGAGGCCGAGATCGAGCCCGATGGCGACGACGACCAGGTCCTGGGCGACGACTGACGTCGGGCGGGTGTGAAGTGACTCAGTCGGACACCAACCTGCAAGAGATCAAGGCGCTGGCGCGCGTGATCGACCGCGTCGACTACTACCGCCTGCTGAAGCTCGAGCCCGGCGCCACCTCCGAGGCGCTGCGCAGCGCCTACCACGACGCGCGCCGCCGCTTCCACCCCGACGCCTATCTCGCGCAATCCGACGACGTGCGCGACGCCGTGGACGTGATCGCGCGCCGCATCACCGAGGGCTACCTGGTGCTGCGCGACCGCACGCGCCGCGCGGCCTACGACTCGGCGCTCTCCAGCGGCCAGGTCCGCTACAACCCCGAGCTCGAGCAGGAGAAGAAGGTCGAAGCCGATGCCGCGCGCGGCACCACGCCCAACGGCAAGCGCTACTACACCCTGCATCTCGAGGCGGAGCGCGCCGGCGACGCCGTGAAGGCGCACGCCAACCTGAAGACCGCCCTCACCTTCGAGCCCAAGAACGCCGCGTTCAAGGCCAAGCTCGAGGCGCTCGAGGCCGAGCTCAAAGCGCAGCGCAAGAAGAGCCCCGGCCACCAGATCGGCCGCTGACCCTCGTTTGACCCGCCCGTTCCGGGTAGCGCAGAATCGCTGCGGGTTTTCCTCGACGAGGTGCGCGCCATGGCTGAAGTCCAGGCGGCTCAGAAGAAGCCGCTTCCAGTAGTTCCATTTCTGAAGATTCCCGAGCAGGGTGATCCCTATCTCGAGGGCTCGCGCTGCAGCGCGTGCAAGTCGATCTTTCTCGGCTCGCGCGACGTGTGCGCCAAGTGCGGCGCCCGCAAGCAGCTCGAGCCGACGCGGCTCGCCAACAAGGGCGAGCTGTACGTGTACTCGATCACCCACCGGTCGTTCCCCGGCATCGAGACGCCGTACGTGTCGGCGGTGGTGGACCTCGACGGCGGCGGCACCGTGAAGGGCAACCTGATCGGCATCGAGCCCGACCCCAAGCAGATCAAGATGGGGATGAGGGTCGATGTCGTGTACAAGATCGCCCCTCGCAAGGACCGCGAGGGCAACGAGTATCTCACTTACTACTTCCAGCCCGCGAAGAGCTGAGAGGAGTCACTCCATGGGCGACGTCTACATTCTCGGCACCGACATGATCAAGTTCGGGAAGTTCCCGGACCGCAGCGTTCCGCAGATCGGCGCCGAGGCGGCGCTGATGGCGCTCGACGACGCGGGACTCACGATCCACGACATGGAGGCGCTGTACTGCGGCAACCTGATGCAGTCCAACGCCATGGTCGGCCAGCGCATCCTGCAGCAGATCGGCCAGACCGGCATTCCCGTCGTGAACTGCGCCAACGCCTGCGCCACGGGCGCAACCGCGTTCCGCGAGGGCTGGACCGCGATCAAGGCCGGACTCTACGACCTGGTGCTGTGTGTCGGTGTGGAGCAGATGGCCGGCGCCGGCCTCCTGGGCGGCGGCGGCGGCGGCAAGGGCATCCCGACCGAGGGTCTGCTCGGCTCGGGCACCATGCCCGCGGTGTTCGCCGAGGCCGGCATGGAGCACGCGCGCAAGTACGGCACCACCTTCGAGCAGTTCGCCAAGGTCAGCGTCAAGAATCACTGGCACTCGACCATGAACCCCAAGGCGCGATACCAGATCGAGACACCGCTCGAAGAGGTCATGAACGCCGAGATGATCTCGTACCCGAACACCAAGCTCATGTGCTCGGTGAACGTGGACGGCTCGGCCGCGGCGGTGCTCGCGTCGGAGAAGAAGGCGCGCGAGCTCGGGCTGAAGCGCGCGGTGCGCGTGAAGGCGTCGGTGCTCACCAGCGACCGCTTCACGCAGCGCGATCTCACCATGCCCGACGTCAACACCTGCACGCGCGAGGCGGCGAAGAAGGCCTACGAGATGGCCGGCGTCGGCCCCGACGACATCAACCTGATCGAGCTGCACGACTGCTTCGCGACCGCCGAGATCCTGCACTACGAGAACCTCGGCATCTGCAAGGACGGCGAGGCCGGCCGCATGATCGACGAGAAGCAGGTCTATCTCGGCGGGCGCATCCCGGTGAACGTTTCGGGCGGGCTTCTGTCCAAGGGACATCCGCTCGGCGCGACCGGGATCGCCAACATCTACGAAGTCACCACGCACCTGCGTGGCGAGGCCGGCAAGCGCCAGGTGCCGAACGCGCGCTTCGGGCTCACCCACGTGATCGGGCTGGGCTCGGCGTGCGGCGTGCACATCCTCGAGAAGGTCGCGAGCTGAACCATCCACCGACCATTGCTGAAGGAGACACTCTGTGAGTGACTACACGATGACGATCGACGGCAAGGCCGAGGCCGCCAAGGGCACCTTCGGCGTGATCAATCCTGCCACCGAGCAGGTGTTCGCGCAGCCGCCCGAGTGCACGAAGGCGCAGCTCGACTCCGCCATGGAGTCGGCGCAGAACGCCTTCCGCGCCTGGCGCAAGGACGAGGCCAAGCGCCGCCAGACGCTGCTCGACATCGGCGCGGCGATCCAGGCCCGCGGCGGCGAGATCGCGCCGCTCCTGACTCAGGAGCAGGGCAAGCCCGTCGACAAGGCGATGCAGGAAGTGTTCGGGGCCGCGATCTGGTTCCAGTACACGGCGTCGCTGCAGATCCCGATCGAGACCATCCAGGACGACGCGACCCGCCGCATCGAGATCCACCGCCGTCCGCTGGGCGTCGTGGCGGCGATCACGCCCTGGAACTTCCCGCTCATGCTCGCGGTGTGGAAGATCGCGCCGGCGCTGCTGGCCGGAAACACGGTCGTGATCAAGCCCTCGCCCTACACGCCACTCACCACGCTGAAGCTCGGCGAGATCCTGCGCAGCGTGGTGCCGCCGGGCGTCGTGAACGTGGTCTCGGGCGGCAACGACCTGGGCGGCTGGATGACGGCGCACCCCGTGCCGCGCAAGGTGTCGTTCACCGGCTCGGTCGCGACGGGCAAGAAGGTGAACACGGCCGCGGCGCCCGACCTGAAGCGCGTCACGCTCGAGCTCGGCGGCAACGACGCCGCGATCCTGCTCGGCGACATCGACGTGAAGGCGACCGCGCAGAAGGTGTTCTGGGGCGCGTTCGAGAACTCGGGCCAGATCTGCAGCGCGATCAAGCGCGTGTACGTGCCCGAGAAGCTCTACAGCTCGGTCGTCAGTGAGCTGCAGGAGATCGCGAAGACGGTGAAGGTCGGAAACGGCCTCGAGGCCGGCACGCAGCTCGGCCCGCTCAACAACAAGATGCAGTACGACAAGGTCCGCGAGATGATCGACGACGCCAAGAAGCACGGCGCCAAGGTCGTCACCGGCGGACAGCAGCTGTCGAGCAAGGGCTACTTCATCGCCCCGACCATCGTGTCCGAGATCTCGGACGGCGTGCGGCTCGTGGACGAGGAGCAGTTCGGCCCGGCGCTGCCGATCGTGCCGTACCGCAACGTGGAAGACGCGGTCGAGCGCGCGAACGCGACTCACTATGGGCTCTCGGGCTCGGTGTGGTCGTCGGATCCCGAGAAGGCGGCCGCGGTGGCCCGCGAGCTCGAGTGCGGCTCGGCCTGGGTGAACCAGCACCTGGCGATCGCGCCGAACCTGCCGTTCGGCGGCGCCAAGTGGTCGGGCATCGGCGTCGAGAACGGGCCATGGGGCCTGCTCGGCTTCACCGAGATCCAGGTGGTGAACGTCGCGAAGGCCTGAAACGGCCTCCGAGGACGGCGTCGACTGACGCGGCCCGGCGCTTCTGCGCCGGGCCGTTTCGTTTCGGAGTCGTGCGGCGCGAGACGAGCGCGTAGACCGCTGGCAGCGCGGTCCAGACCGCGAGATTCACTAGCGGCGCAGGCGGATCATGCGGCGGCGTAGAAGGCGTCGATCAGCGCGCTGGCGCGCGGGTCGACAGTGAGGCTCGAGCCCATGCGGTTGGTCACGTAGCCGAAGCCCACGCGCGCGGCCGGGTCGGCGAAGCCCAGGCTGCCGCCCGCGCCGGGGTGACCGAAGGCGCCCGGGTTCGGGCCGAGCTCGCAGCCCGAGACACCGGGCTGGTTGAGCCAGTAGCCGAGCCCGAGCCGCACGGGCATCCCGAGCAGCGCGCAGGTGCCCTGCGCCTGGAGCGAGCGGGCGCGCTCGACGCCTTCGGCGGAGAGCACGCGCACGCCGTCGAGCTCGCCGCCGCGCGCGAGCGCCCCGTACACGCGCGCGAGCGCGGCGGCGCTGCCGTGACCGTTCAGCGCCGGGATCTCGGCGCGCCGGTGCGCCGGTGCGTTGTGGTCACCGGTGCCCGCGGGGTTCACGAACGCCAGCAAGACCAGCGGGGGCTCACCGGCGGCTGCGCCCGCGAACGCGTCGGCGAGCTCGGGCGGCGGCACGAGCTGCGTGATGTCGGCGGCGCGCTTCTCCTCGCCCGGCCCCAGCCCGATGTGGAAGTCGACACCGAGCGGTGTCGCGACCTCCTCGCGGAAGAAGCGCCCGAGGCTGCGCCCGTCGATCCGGCGCACCAGCTCGCCGACCAGCCAGCCGAAGGTCACCGGGTGGTAGCCGAGCACGCCCGGCGGAAGCACCGGCGCCGCCTCGGCCAGCGCCGCGCACATGGCCTGCCAGTCGTAGAGTGACTCGGGTGGGAGCGGCGCGCGCAGCGCCTGCAGGCCGGCCTGGTGCGAGAGCAGCCAGCGCACGGGAATGGCGCCCTTGCCTGCCTGGGCGAACTCCGGCCAGTATCTCGCCACGGGCGCGTCGAGCTCGAGCGCGCCGCGGTCGACCAGCCGGTGCGCGCACAGTGCGGTCATGCCCTTCGTGACCGAGTACACGTGGACGATCGTGTCGCGCGTCCAGGGCCGCGCGCGGGCGGGATCGGCGAAGCCGGCGAACAGGTCGACCACGGGCTCGCCGTCGACCGTGACCGCGACGGCCCCGCCGATCTCCGCGCCGCTCGCGAGCTGCGCGGCGAACACGTCCTTCAGCTTGCCGTAGCGCGGGTGCACCCGGCCCTCGATCTCGACCTTCACGACTGCCTCATCTCGCGCGCCCTCCGCGACTCCGTATACTGGATAGATCTAATATCCATAATCGGATACTAGACATGTCTACATTCCAACGTCAACCTGTTCCGGAATGCGAATCGCCGAGCTCAGCCAACGCGCGGGGGTGCCGCGCTCCACGATCAAGTTCTACATCCGCGAAGGCCTGCTCGCGCCGGGCGCCGTGCATGCGCGCAACCAGGCGAGCTACGGCAGCCCGCACCTGGAGCGCCTGGCGCTGATCCGCGCGCTGCGCGAGGTGGCGGGCCTGCCGCTCGACGCCGTCGCGCGCGTCAGCGCGCAGCTCGACCGCGGCTGGGACGGCGACCCGATCGGCGAGGCCATGCGGGCGCTCTACCGCCTGCCCGAGGGCGCCGCCTCGCCGGCCGAGCTCGAGCGAGTCACGCGCGAGGTGCGCGCGTTTCTCGACGCCCTGCCCTGGACCGTCGACGTCGGCCGCGACCACAACGCGCGCGAGATCGCGGCCACGGTCGTCCAGGTGCGCCGCTACCTGTACCCCGACTTCGCCGTCGCCGACCTCGCGAAGTACGCCGAGATCGCCTGGCTGCTCTCGGAGGCGGAGTTCACCAGCGCCCCCGAAGGCCCGGGTGTGCCCATCCGCGCCCGCGGTGACGACATCGCCGAGCCGAGCCGGCGCGCGATCCTGGGCACCGTGCTCTTCGACCGGATCTTCGGCTCGCTGCACCGCTGCGCGAACACCATGCGCTCGATCCGTATCTCGACCGGGGCGCGCGTGCCGCCTGCAGCCGTTCGCTCGCGCAAGCGCGCCCCGCGGCGCAAGTCGCGCAAGCGCTAGCGGCTGGCGGCGAGCGCCTCCTCGAGCGCCTCCCAGGCCAGCGTCGCGCAGCGCTGGCGCGAGGGCAGCGTGGCCACGCGTCCGAACGCGCGCAGCCGCGCGTCGAGCCCCTCCGGCGCCGGCTCGCCGCGCACCACCCGGCCGAGTGACTCCGACTGACTGCGCGCGGCCTCGGGCGTGGCGCCCTGCACGAGCTCGGTCATCACGCTGCCCGACGCCACCGCGATCGAGCAGCCGCGCGCGCGCGACGAAACGCGCGCGATGCGCCCGCCGGCCAGCTCGACCTCCACCTGCACCTGGTCGCCGCACACGGGATTGGTGACTCGCGCCGAGCCGCTGGGATGCGCCAGTGCTTCGCGGTTGCGCGGGTGGCGGTAGTGCTCGAGCACGACCTCGCGATACAGCCCGTCTAGTGATCGCTCTAGGTCGGACACTTGGGCGATTCGATCGGCCCTTCGGGCACGTGCACGCCGGCCTCGGTGATCTCGACGCCCTTCACGCGCATCAGGGGCAGGCCCGTGGTCTTGGCGCCGCGCCAGCGCTGCACGATCTCGGACAGGATCGAGAGCGCGATCTCCTGGGGAGTCACCGAGCCCAGGTCGAGCCCGGCCGGCGCCGCCACGCGGCGCAGGAGCTCGAGCGACATGCCGTCTTCGTGCAGCCGCTCGAGCACGAGCGCCGAGCGCTTGCGGCTCGCGACCAGCCCCACGTAGGCGGGTGACTGGCGAAGCACGCGCTGCAACGCCTCGTAGTCACTCTTGTGCTGGGTCGCGATCACGACGTAGGTCTCGCCGTCGCACTCCGCCTTGGCGTAGTCCGGGTCCTCGGTCACGCGCAGGTCCGCCTGCGGGAAGGCCTCGGGCGTGGCCAGCGGATCGTTCACGGTGGTGTGGAAGCCGAGCGCGTGCGCGAACCGCACGAGTGTCTCGGCGATCACGCCGTGACCCAGCACCAGGAGCTTGGGAGCTTGCATCATGGCCTCGATGTAGATCTCCATGTAGCCGCCGCAGGGCATGCCCACGCCGAGCACCTCGTCGTCGAGGTCGAGCCGGATCAGCCGCGAGCCGCGCTCGGCCAGCACCTCGCGCGCCACGTCGCGCACGGTCGATTCGGCACAGCCGCCGCCGATCCAGCCGAACACCGTTCGCCCCTGTGCGTCGATGATCGACTTCGCGCCCGGCTTGGCCGAGGCGCTGCCCTCGATGCGCACCACGGTCGCTACCGCGACGTTCTCGCCGGCATCCAGCCGCGCCGCCAGCGCCCGCACGAACTCCTGAGGCGAAGTCGCCGCCATCACAGGCAGTTTAGACCGGACGAAGCTCGTTCGCCTGCGGCTCGCCGTCCGCTATCCTGCGCCGACCCCGGAAAGCCGAGGCTTGATGCGCACGGATCGGACCTGGACTCACATCGCGGCGAGCGCCGCACTCGCCGCGCTGGCGGTCTCGGCCGTGGCCGTGGCGTGGCTCGGCCCGGCGCCCGCCGACGCGCAGACCCGCGGCGGCCCGAGCGCGCTGCCGCGCTTCGAGGGCCGCACGCTCACGGGCTCGCGGGTCAGCACCGACCTGTTCGCCAAGCGCCGCGGCATCCTGTTCGTGTTCTCGAGCCAGGACCCCGACGCCGACCGCACGGCCAAGATACTCGACGGCCTGCGCGGCCCGGCACAGCGCGCGAACATCGCGCTCCTGGGAGTGACTCGCGACCACGACCTGTTCCTCGCGCAGCACTTCACCAAGCGCTTCGGCTTCGACTTCCCGGTCGTGATCGACTCGGACGGCAGCATCTCGGCCAAGCTGCGCGTGCCGCCCGGCACCTCGGCGCTGATCCTGATCGACTCGCAGGGCGCGATCGGCCAGGCCGTAGCCGGGCTCGCGAACGAGCCCGAGGGAAACGACGTCGCCTACGCCAACATCCTGCGCCAGTCGCTCGACCTGCCCGAGCCGGACAGCGCGGCCACGCCCATCCTCGGCGTGCTGCCCGCCGCCCCGCCCTTCCAGGTGGCGTCGCTCGACGGCGAGAGTCACGTGAAGCTCGCCGACTACTCGGGCAAGGTGCTGGTGTTCCTGTTCTTCCTGCCCACCTGTCCGCACTGCCACGAGATGCTGAAGTTCCTGAACGGGCTCTCGGGCCAGCTCAAGAGCCCCGATCTCGCGATCGTGCCCGTGTCGATCAGCGACAAGCGCTACGTGATCGAAGACATGGCGAGCGAGCTCAAGCTCGGCTTTCCGCCCTACGTCGACGCCGACGGCAAGGCCCAGGCCAGCTACGCGTTCAAGGGCACCGTGCCCGAGGTGTTCGTGATCGACCGCAAGGGCAAGGTGGTAGAGCGCACGGAGGGTGACTCACCGCGCATCGAGGCGCTGCTCACGCTGGCGATCAAGAAGGAGCTCGGGGTCCCGAACCCGATCCTGCTCGAGAAGGCGGCGTACAGCGGCGAGGAGTTCTGCTCGGTCTGTCACCGCGACCAGCACGCGACCTGGCAGCTCACCAAGCATTCGAACGCCTGGGAGACCCTGGTCGAGCACGGCAAGGACCGCGATCCCGACTGCCTGCGCTGCCACACGGTGGGCTTCGGCCAGCCCGGCGGCTTCGACACGACCAAGCGCCAGGAGCACCTGCGCGGGGTGCAGTGCGAGAACTGTCATGGGCGCGGCGGACCGCACCAGTCACCCGAGTTCGCCAAGGCCGGCTTCGAGCCGGTGTGTCTGGGCTGTCACGACCCGCAGCACTCGCTGCGCTTCGTGTTCGCCGAGCGCCTGCCGCTCGTGTCGCACGCCGCGACCATGGCCTCGCTCGCGAACATGTCGGTCGACGAGCGGCGCGCGCTGGCCGAGAAGCGCGCCAAACGCGAGCGCACGCTGTTCGACCCCGGCGAGTTCGTCGGCTCCGCGTCGTGCGCCGAGTGCCACGCGAAGGAGCATGCGCTCTGGTCGGGCTCGGCCCACGCCCAGGCCTTCACCACGCTCGAGCACAAGAACGAGGCGAAGAACGCCGACTGCCTGCGCTGTCACACGACGGGCTTCAAGCAGGCCACGGGCTTCCCGGCGGGCGGGAGCACGCTGGCGGGCGTGGGCTGCGAGAGCTGCCACGGGCCGGGCAAGCGGCACGTGGAGACGAAGGGCAAGGAGTCGGGCACGATCGTGGCGCTCACCGACAAATGCGACACCTGCGCGATCGCGGTGATCTGCGGCTCGTGTCACGACGATGCCAACGACAAGGGCTTCGAGTTCGAGGTGGAAGAGAAGCTCGCGAAGATCAAGCACGGCTTCCGCGAGAAGAAGACGGCGGCGAAGTGACTCCTCCCGACGAACGCACCCGCACCCTGGCGGCGATCCGCGAATCGCTGCGCGACCTGGCCGCGGACGGCATCGATTTCCTGCCGCGCGCGCCGCGCGCGCCTCGGCTCGCCGACCCCGCGCCTGTGGCCGCGCCAGTCCGGCCCGCGCCGGCCGTCACCGGCTTCCGCCCGCGCGTGGCGCCGATCGCCGCGCCCACGCACGTCGGCGGCGCGGCTGCCGCGAAACAGGCGCTGCTCGACGCCGTGCGCGCCGAGATCGGTGACTGCCGCCGCTGCACGCTCTCCGAGAAGCGCGCGCAGATCGTGTTCGGCGAAGGCAACCCCGACGCGCGCGTGGCGTTCGTGGGCGAGGGGCCGGGCGAGGAGGAGGACAAGAGCGGGCGCCCGTTCGTGGGCCGCGCGGGCGAGCTCCTCACCAAGATGATCGAGGCCGTCGGCTGGCGGCGCGAAGACGTCTACATCTGCAACATCGTGAAGTGCCGCCCGCCCGGGAACCGCGACCCGCAGCCCGAGGAGGTGGCGACCTGCCAGCCGTTCCTCCACGCGCAGCTGCGCGCGATCGCGCCCGCGGCGATCGTCACGCTGGGCAAGCCCGCGATCTCGGCGCTGCTCGGGCGCGTGGTCGCGATCACCAAGATCCGCGGCCGCTGGCTCGAGTGGCAGGGCGTGCCGGTCATGCCCACCTATCACCCCGCGTATCTCCTGCGAAACTACACCCGAGAGACTCGCCAGGCGGTCTGGGACGATCTGCGCGCGGTGCGCGAGCGTGTCGACGGCCCGGCGCCGAGCTAGCCGCGGGCGCGCGGCCGCGTGGCTGGCCGCCGTCGCCCTGGCGCTGGCCGCGCCCGCGGCCCACGCGCAGGGGCTGCGCGTGGGCTTCGGCGTGGCGCCGCTGCCTGCCGCGCCCGGTGAGTCGATGGGCGGCTATGGCGGACTGACCACGCGGCGCGCCGACGGCGTGCTCGACCCGCCCGAAGCGCGCGCGCTGGTGTTCGAGCTCGGCGAGCTGCGCGTCGCGCTGATCGCGCTCGACGTGGTGATCGCGCGCCCGGGCCTGCGCGACCTGGTGCTCGAGGCGACTCACTCGCAGGGCATCGGCCTCTTGGCGCTGGTGGCGACCCACACGCACTCGGGCCCCGGCGGGTATCTCCCCGGCTGGCTGCCGTCTCGCATGACGGCGGGCGCCTACGACCCCGAGATGGCCGGCCGCCTGGCGCGCGCGGCGGCGCTGGCCCTCGAGCGCGCGGTCGCCGACCTCGCGCCCGCGCGGCTCGCGAGCGCCGCCTACCCGTTCCAGCTCGCTCGCAACCGCCGCTTCGCCGACGGCCCCTCCGATCACACGCTGGCGCTCCTGCGCGCCGACTTCGACGACGGCCGTCCGCCCGTGCTGCTGTTCGAGTACGGCGCGCACGCGACCCTGCTGTCGGCCGACAACACGAGTCTCTCGGCCGACTGGCCGGGCGCGGCGCGCGCGTCGCTGGGCGAGGCAGGCTGGCGCGCGATCTTCGTGCCGGGGCCGCTCGGCGACCAGGAGCCGGCCGTCGACCTGCCCTTCCTGCCGAGTCACGACCAGGAGATCGCGGCCATGCGCGACTTCGGCCGCAGCTTCGCGCGCGCCGTCGACGAGGACGCGCGCGCGCTCCAGGCCAGCCCGGACCCGACGCCCCGGCTCGCGGCGCTCGAACGCTGGGTCGAGCCGCCGGCGCCGCGCCTGCGCCGCTTCTGCTCGCTCTGGTGGCTCTCGCCCTTCGTCGACTCCACGCTGGCCTCGTTCGTGTCCAAGCGCGTGCCGATCCAGGTCGTGCGCGCCGGCGACGCGGAGCTCCTGGCGGTGCCCGCGGAGCCGAGCGCCGCCGTGGGCGAGGAGCTGCGCAAGCAGGTGCCCTCGGGCCACGTGCGCTTCCTGGTGGCGCACGCCAACGACTGGCTCGGCTACGTGGTCGACGAGCCGACCTATGCGCGCGGCGGCTACGAGGCATGTCTGTGTCTCTTCGGGCCGCAGACCGCGCACTGGCTGGTCGACGTCTCGGCCGAGACACTGCGCCAGCTAGACGCGCGCGACTCCGAGGCGCACCGGTGACGCGCGCGCGCTGCGGGATCATCCTGCACCCGGCGGGTCACACGCTCTCGCCCGTGCTGCACCGGACCGCCTACGCGGCGCTCGGGCTGGACGCGGAGTTCGCCGTCTACGACGTGCCGGCGAGCGGCTTCGCCGAGCGCCTGCGCGAGCTGCGCCGCGCCGGGCTCACGCAGCTCTGCGTCTCGCTGCCCCACAAAGAGGCGGCGCTGCGCGCCGCCGAGCGCGCGTCGGACTCCGCGCGCGCGATGGGCGCGGCGAACACGCTGACCGAGCTGGACGGCGCGCTCGTGGCCGACAACACCGACTGGATCGGAGTGACTCGCGCGCTCGAGCCGCACGGCCCCTGGCCGGGCCGGCGCGCCACGGTGCTGGGCGCCGGCGGCGCGGCGCGCGCGGTGGTGTTCGCGCTCCGCCGGCTCGGGGTCGAGGTGACGCTCGTGAACCGCACGGCCGAGCGCGCAGAGCGCGTGGCGGCCGAGCTGGGCGCGCGCGTCGGCACGCTGGCCGAGCCGTGGGACCTGCTGGTGAACGCCACGTCGGTCGGCATGTCACCGCAGGCCGGCGACACGCCGGCGCCCGCCGAGTCACTGCGCCCGGGCGCGCTGGTGTTCGACACCGTGTACCGCCCGCTCGAGACGCGGCTCTTGCGCGAGGCGCGCGCGCGCGGCTGCCGCGTGCAGGACGGGCTCGAGATGCTCGTGCACCAGGCCGTGGAGCAGATCCGCATCTGGAGCGGCCGGCGCGCCGACGCCGGCGCGCTGCGCCGCGCGGCGCTGGAGGCACTACACTCGGGGCCCCATGACTGAACCCGCACTCGAGTGGGACACGCCCATGTACCGCCTGGCGGTGGCGCAGCTCGACCAGGTCGCCCGTCAGATGAAGCTCGACGACAACATCTGGGAGCGCCTGCGCGTGCCGCAGCGCTCGCTGATCGTGTCGTTCCCGTTCCGCCGCGACGACTACGACACGGTCGACACCGTGTACGGCTACCGCGTGCAGCACGTGCTGACCATGGGTCCGACCAAGGGCGGCGTGCGCTACGACGACGACGTGCACCTCGGCGAGGTCACCGCGCTCGCCATGTGGATGACCTGGAAGTGCGCGCTGATCGGCCTGCCGTTCGGGGGCGCCAAGGGCGGCGTGCGCATCGATCCGACCCGGCTCACTCGCACCGAGCTCCAGCGCATCACACGGCGCTACACGATGGAGATCATCGAGATGATCGGGCCCGACCGGGACATCCCCGCGCCCGACATGGGCACCGACGAGCAGACCATGGCCTGGATGATGGACACCTACTCGGCGCAGAAAGGCTTCGGCGTGCCGGGCGTGGTGACCGGCAAGCCGATCGAGATCGGCGGATCACTGGGCCGGCGCGAGGCGACCGGGCGGGGCGTGGTCACGTGCGTGGCGGAGGCGTGTCACCACTTGCGCATGGAGCTGCGCGGCGCGCGCGTCGCCGTGCAGGGCTACGGCAACGTGGGCTCGAACGCGGCGCGGCTCGCGGCCGCCGCGGGCGCGCGCGTGATCGCGGTGTCGGACGTGAAAGGGGGCATCCACGATCCCAACGGCCTCGACCTGGCCAAGGTCGATGCCTGGGTGAGAGAGCACCAGTATCTCGAGGGCTTACCCGGCGCCGGGTCCGTCAGCAACGCCGAGCTGCTCGAGCTCGACTGCGACATCCTGATCCCGGCCGCGCTGCAGAACCAGATCACCGAGAAGAACGCGGGCGCCGTGCGCGCGAAGCTCCTGGTCGAGGGCGCGAACGGCCCGACCTCGCTCGAGGCCGACGCGATCCTGCGCGAGCGCGGCGTGTTCGTCGTGCCCGACATCCTGGCGAACTCCGGCGGAGTCACCGTCTCGTACTTCGAGTGGGTGCAGGACGCGCAGCAGTTCTTCTGGACCGAAGAGGAGGTGAACGAGCGCCTGCACAAGATCCTGTCGCGCGCGTTCCGCGAGATTCTGCAGTTCTCGCTCGACAAGCAGATCGACCTGCGCAGCGCCTCGCTGTGGCGGGGCGTCGAGCGCGTGGCCTCGGCCAAGCGCAAGCGCGGGGTCTTCCCCTAGACGGGGCTGCGCCAGAGATCGACCGGATGAGTCACTCCGGCCGGCGGCCGGAACGGCAGCGCGACCTCGCGCCCGCCCTGCCCGGCCGAGGCGTAGGCCGCGAGCAGGATCTCGAGCACGGCGCGGCCGTCGGCGCCGGTCTCCTCGCAGGCCGCGCCGCGCGCGGCGGCGAGGAAGTGCTCGAGCTCGCCGAGATAGCCGTGCTCGAGCAAGGGGTCGACCGGCGGGCGAGTCACCGAGCCGCCGGGCTTCACCACGCGCAGGCCCGTCTCGCCCAGGAGGTCGACGAACAGCGTGCCGTCGGCGCCGTGCACCTCGAGCGTGCTCTGCATGCCGCTCTTCACGGCCCACGAGCTCTCCGACACCAGCGTCACGCCGTCGGCCAGCTCGAGCCGCACCTCGGCGTCGTCGTCGAGCCTCGTCTTGTCCGCGTGCAGAGTGGTCGCGAGCCGCGCGGACACCGCGCGCACCACGGGCCGGTCGAACACGAAGCGCAGCGCCTCGATCCCGTGACAGCCCATGTCCATGAGCGCGCCGCCGCCCGCCTCGTTCCGCTCGAAGAACCAGGGCGAGTACGGCCCGCCGTGCTTCTCGACCTGGCGCGCCCACAGCACGCGTCCGACCGCACCCTGGCGCACGAGCTCGCGCGCGCGCCGGTAGAGCGGCGAGAAGCACAGGTTCTCGGCATAGCCCAGAACCCGCCCGCGGCGCGCCGCCGCCGCCACGAGTGAGTCGGCCTCGTCGAGCGCGAGACACAGGGGCTTCTCGACCACCACGTGCTTCCCCGCCTCGAGCGCGGCCAGGGCGTGGGCCGCGTGCAAGCAGTTGGGCGAGTTCACGAACACCAGAGTGACTCGCGGGTCTTGGAGGAGCTCGGGCAGGGCCCCGAATGCGTACGCCCGGGCAGCGGGCTCTCCGGCGCACAGCTTCTGCGCGGCCTCGCGCGTGCGCGAGGCCACGGCCACGACCTCCGCGCCGCCCGCGCGCGCCAGCGCCGCGACGTAGACGCGCGAGATCCAGCCCGCACCCAGAAGAGCGACCCCGAGGCGCTCTGCGCTCAGAGCTTCAGCAGCTGGGCGACCCGCTCGCGGTGCTCCGAGGGGTCGCCGTAGGTGACTTCCAGCGCCTTGGCGCGCTTGAAGTACAGGTGGCAGTCGTACTCCCAGGTGAAGCCGACGCCGCCGTGAATCTGGATGTTCTCGGCGGACGTAGCACGGTAGGCGTCGGCCGTATACGCCTTCGCC
>DATKAO010000124.1 GCA_035498015.1 Myxococcota bacterium | reverse complement strand
GCCCGGCTCGGAGTCAGGCCGGCCGAGTGTCTCGTGATCGGCGACCGCGAGGACGCCGACGGCGAGGCCGCGCGCCGCGCCGGCATGCGCTTCCGCCGGATCTCCGGCCTCTAGGGCTCAGAATCCTCGGCAGGCTCGGCGCGTGGGTCGAACAGCGGCAGCTGCGGCTCGGCGGTGCCGACCTCGTCGACCGGGATGATGTACTCGCCCGAGAAGCAGGCGTCGCAGAAGCCGTGCTTCATCGAGGCCTCGATCCGGCGCAGTGACTCGAGCGGCAGGTAGGCGAGACTGTCGGCGCCGATCATGCGCCGGATCTCCTCGACCGTGTTGTTGGCCGCGATCAGCTCGGCCCGGGTCGGCGTGTCGATGCCGTAGTAGCAGGGCCCGGTGGTGGGCGGCGCCGACACCCGAATGTGTACCTCGCGAGCGCCCGCGCCGCGGAACAGGGTCACCAGCTTGTTCAACGTGGTGCCGCGCACGATCGAGTCCTCGACCACGACCAGGCGCTTGCCCGCGACCAGCTCGCGGATCGGGTTGTGCTTCACGCGCACGCCGAACATGCGGATCGACTGCTCGGGCTCGATGAACGTGCGCCGCACGTAGTGGTTGCGGATCAGCGCGTTCTCGTACGGGATGCCCGAGGCTTCGGCGTAGCCCAGCGCCGCGATCGAGCCCGAGTCGAGCACGGGCACGACCATGTCGGCCTCGACCGGTGACTCGTGCGCGAGCGCGCGGCCGAGCTGCTTGCGCGTGTGGTAGACGCTGGAGCCGAACACCAGCGAGTCGGGGCGCGCGAAGTAGATGTGCTCGAACACGCACAGCTTCTCGGGCGCGCGCGGCAGCGGCTGCACGGAGCGCAGGCGCCCGCGCCGGATGGTGATGATCTCGCCGGGCTCGACGTCGCGCTCGTAGACCGCGCCGATCAGGTCGAACGCGCAGGTCTCACTCGCGATCACCCAGGACTGGCCGAGCCGGCCGAGCGAGAGCGGGCGGAAGCCGTGCGGGTCGCGCGCCGCCACCAGCACGTCGTCGATCAGGAACACCGCCGACCACGCGCCGCGCACGCGCGAGCACATGTCGCCCAGCCGCTCCTCGAGCGTGCCGCGCGCCCGCGCGAACAGGTGCACGAACACCTCCGAGTCCATGGTGCTCTGGAAGATCGAGCCGTGGCCCTCGAGCTCGGCGCGGATCGCCGCGGCGTTGGTCAGGTTGCCGTTGTGCGCGATCGCGATCTGCGTGTTGCCGGTAGTGGCGAGGAACGGCTGCGCGTTGCGCAGGTTGCTCGCGCCCGCGGTCGAGTAGCGCACGTGGCCGATCGCGATGCGGCCGGGCAGCGTCGCGAGCACGTCCGACGAGAAGATGTCGGCGACCAGGCCCATGCCCTTGTGGATGTGACTCTCGCCGCCGTCGCGAGTCACGATGCCGGCAGACTCCTGCCCGCGGTGCTGCAGCGCGTAGAGGCCGAGATAGGTCAGGTTCGCGGCCTCGGGGTGCCCCGCGATGCCCATCACCCCGCACTCATCCCTGAAGCGATCGGGCGCCTGCTTCATCCCAATGCCTCCGGCAGCGTTCGAGCCCATAGATCGTGCGCCTCGGCGAGCGACACGTCGACCCCGGGCCCGATCCGTATGCGCGTCCCGCCCGTCTGTCCAATTCGCGCCGCCGGAACGCCGTGCGCGCGGGCCAGCGCGAGCAATGCGGGCGTGTCGCGAGGCGCGCAGGACAGCACCGCCCGGCCCGCCGATTCCGAGAACAGCGTGAGCTCCGGCCGCCCGCCTGCGGCGGGCAGCGCGCAGTCCAGGCCGATGCCCGAGCGGATCGCGCACTCGGCGAGCGCCACGGCCACGCCCCCTTCGGCGCAGTCGTGCGCGGAGCGCAGCAGCCGCCGTTCGGCGGCGGCGACCAGCAGGTCGTGCAGGCGCCGCTCCGCCGCGAGGTCGAGCGCCGGCGGCGCGCCGCGCTCGAGGCCGTGCCGCACCGCGAGATACTCGCTCGCGCCGAGCTCGGCGCGCGTCTCGCCCAGCAAGAGCACGTCGTCGTCCGGGCCGCGGAAGGCGGCGGGCACCGCGCGAGTCACGTCCTCGAGCAGGCCCACCAGGCCGATCGTGGGCGTGGGCGGGATCGCGCCCTCGCCCGAAGTCTCGTTGTAGAAGCTCACGTTGCCGCCGGTGATCGGAATCTCGAAGGCGCGGCACGCCTCACCCATGCCGCGCGTGGCCTCGGCGAACTCCCACATGCACTCGGGCCGCTCGGGGCTGCCGAAGTTGAGACAGTTCGTGACCGCGAGCGGGCGAGCGCCCGTGACCGCGACGTTGCGCGCGGCCTCCGCGACGGCGTGCTGCGCGCCCAGATACGGGTCGGCGGCGCAGTAGCGCGGGTTGCAGTCGGTCTTCAGCGCGAGCCCGCGCTCGGTCTCGGGAATGCGCACGACCGCCGCGTCGCCGCCGGGCCGCAGCACGGTCGAGGAGCCGACCATCTGGTCGTACTGCTTGTAGACCCACTCGCGCGAGCACAGGTTGGGCGAGGCCAGGAGCTGGAGCAGCGCGCCCGAGGGGTCGGTCTCGGCGGGGATCGCAGCGAGGTCGAGCTTCTGGCGCTCGGCGAAGTCCGCGGGCCGGGCCGCAGGCCGGTCGTACACGGGCGCGTTGGCCGCGATTGGATCGACCGGAATGTCGACCACCACCTGACCGTGCCAGCGCACGCGCATGCGGCCGTCCGAAGTCACCCGCCCGACCGTGGCTGCGTTCAAGTCCCACTTCTCGAAAACCGCGAAGATCTCGGCCTCGCGGCCCTTTTCGGCCACGAGCAGCATGCGCTCCTGAGACTCGCTGAGCAAAAGCTCGTAGGCCGTCATGCCGCTCTCGCGCTGGGGCACCGCGTCGAGATCCATCTCGATCCCGGTGCCGGAGCGCGAGGCCATCTCGAAGCTCGAGCAGGTGAGTCCCGCCGCGCCCATGTCCTGGATGCCCACGACCGCGCCGGTGCGCATGGCTTCGAGACACGCCTCGAGCAGGAGCTTCTCGGTGAACGGGTCACCGAGCTGCACGGTCGGGCGCTTCGCGTCGGTGTCCTGGTCGAACTCCGACGACGCCAGGAGGCTCGCGCCGTGGATGCCGTCGCGGCCGGTCTTGGAGCCCACGTAGATCACCGGGTTGCCCGGGCCCGGCGCCTTGGCCAGGAAGATCTGGTCGCGGCGCGCGATGCCCAGGTTCATGGCGTTCACCAGGATGTTCTTGCGGTAGCGCGGGTGGAACGTGACCTCGCCGCCGACCGTCGCGCAGCCGAACGCGTTGCCGTAGTCGCCAACGCCCGCCACGACCCCGCGGACGAGATAGCGCTGGTGTGGATCGTCGAGCGGTCCGAAGCGCAGTGAGTCGAGCGACGCGAGCGGCCGCGCGCCCATGGTGAAGATGTCGCGCAAGATGCCGCCGACACCGGTCGACGCGCCGCCGTGGGGCTCGACGTACGAGGGATGGTTGTGGCTCTCGATCTTGAACACGGCGACCCAGCCCTCGCCCACGTCGATCACGCCCGCGTTCTCGCCGGGGCCCTGCACGACGCACGCGCCCGTGGTCGGCAGGCCGCGCAGGTAGCGTTTGCTCGACTTGTACGAGCAGTGCTCGGACCACATGACGGAGAAGATCCCCAGCTCGGAGAAGCTGGGGCGCCGGCCCAGGATCTCGCCGATCAGCGCGATCTCATGGTCGGACAGTCCGTGCTCGCGCGCGAGCTGGTCGGTGACTTCGGGATCGCTCACCGGCGCGCCTCGCGCACGGCGAGACACGCGTCGAGGAACGAGCGAAGCAGCTCCCCGCCGTCGCTCGAGCCGAGCAGCGGATCGGTCGCGTGCTCGGGGTGCGGCATCAGGCCGACCACGTTGCCCCGGTCGTTCGCCACGCCCGCGATGTCGTCGGTCGAGCCGTTCGGGCTGCCTCCCACGTAGCGGAACGCGACGCGCGGCTTGTGGTCGGGGTCGGGCACGTAGGCGCCCTCGCCGTGCTTCACGGGCATGACGAGCGTACGGCCGGGCTCGAGCTTGGCGCGCAGCACGCCGGGGTCCTCGACGACCACGCGCACGTCCTGACACACGTACTTGAGCTGGCGATTGCGCACGAGCGCCCCGGGCAGGAGCCCGGCCTCGCACAGGATCTGGAAGCCGTTGCACACGCCGAGCACGGGCCGGCCCGAAGCCGCGAAGTCGACGACCGAGCGCATGACCGGCGAGAAGCGCGCCATGGCGCCGCAGCGCAGATAATCGCCATACGAGAAGCCGCCGGGCACCGTGATCCCGTCCAGGTCGGCCGGCAGCCGGGTGTCCTTGTGCCAGACGAGCTGCGCGCGCGCACCGCACAGGCCGAGGCTGCGCAGCAGGTCGCGGTCGTCGAGCGACCCGGGAAAGACCAGCACGCCGACGAACGGCGCATGGACGCGTGGCGATGCGAGAGTGGGGCTCGCGCTCACGGCCGCACAATCTAGAAGGCGTGCGCCGGGTGTCAACGCGCGCGTGACCACGGGCGACGCCCCCGGCTTCCCGGTCGATCCGCCGCCGCCACCCGAAATCGATGCCTAGCTTTCGATCGAGAACGTCTCGATCACCGGGTTCGCCAGCAGCTTCTCGCAGGCCTCGCGCACCAGTGACTGCGCCTTGGCCGGGTCGGTCTCGGCGACCTCGAGCTCGATCAGCTTGCCCACGCGCACGTTCGTGACCGCGTCGTAGCCCAGGTCGGCGAGCGCGTTGCCGATCGCCCTGCCCTGCGCGTCGAGGACTCCCGGCTTGAGGCGGATCAGGACGCGGACCTTCATTTCGCCGTGCCTCCCTTGGCCGCGAGCGTGCGCGCGAAGATCGCGTCGACGTTGCGGAGCTGGCGGTCCAGGTCGAAACACTCGACCAGCTCGTCGGGGTCGAGGACCTTGCCGAGCTCGGGATCGCGCGCGAGCCGGTCGTACAGGTGGTCGCCCTCGTCCCAGGCGCTGAGGGCGTGCTTCTGCACCAGCCGGTAGGCCTCCTGGCGAGACACGCCGTGGCGCGCGAGCGCCAAGAGCACCGACTGACTGAACACGAGCCCTCGCGCCGAGTCGAGGTTCGCGCGCATGCGCTCGGGATTCACTTCCAGGCTGTCGATCAGGTCGGCCAGGCGGTGCAGCATGAAGTGCACCGCGGCGGTGGCGTCGGGGAAGACGATGCGCTCGACCGAGCTGTTCGAGATGTCGCGCTCGTGCCAGAGCACCGTGTTCTCGAGGCCCGAGAGCGCGTAGCCGCGCACCACGCGCGCCAGGCCCGTGAGTGTCTCGAAGCGCCACGGGTTGCGCTTGTGCGGCATGGCCGAGCTGCCCTTCTGCTCGGAGCCGAAGAACTCCTGCACCTCGCCGACCTCGCTGCGCGCGAGGTGGCGCATCTCGACCGCGATCGCCTCGACCGCGCCCGCGGCCTGCGCCAGCGCGGTCAACACTTCGGCGTGGCGGTCGCGCGAAACGATCTGGGTCGAGATGGGCGCCGCGGCCAGGCCCAGCTCGCCCAGCACCTCGGTCTCCACGGCGGGATCGAGGTGCGCGAACGTGCCGACCGCGCCCGAGAGCTTGCCCACCGCGCCCTGCCCGCGCGCGCGCACCAGGCGCTCGCGGGCGCGCGCGAGCTCGTCCCAGCCGCGCAGGAGCTTCAGCCCGAACGTGGTCGGCTCGGCGAAGATGCCGTGCGTGCGCCCCACGCAGACGGTGCGCTTGAACTCGAGCGCGCGGCGCTCGAGCGCGCCGAGCGCGCGCTCGCACTCGGCCAGCACCAGGTCGAGCGCGGCGGCGATCTGCAGCGCCAGGCAGGTGTCGAGCACGTCGGAGGAAGTGAGTCCCAGGTGCACGTATCTCGAGGCGGGTCCGATCTGCTCGGCCAGCGCGTCGAGGAAGGCGTTCACGTCGTGGTGCACGCGCGCCTCGATCTCGAGAACGCGCGCCGGGTCCACCTTGGCGCGTGACTCGATCGCGGTGAACGCGTCGCGCGGGATCTCGCCGCGCTTCGCAAGCGCGCGGCAGACCGCGACCTCGATGCGCGTCCACAGCGCGTAGCGCTGGTCTTCCGACCAGACCGCCTCCATGGCGGCGAGGGTGTACCGAGGGATCACAGGAGGGCCTCTTCTCAGGACGCGAGTGGCGCTAGCCGGAGTAGCGCGTCCAGTAGTACGCGAGCAGGAGGTAGTACATCACCGGGATGCCGAGCAAGGCCGAATCGATGCGGTCGAGCACGCCGCCCACGCCGGGCAGCAGATCACCGGCATCTTTCAGCGCGGCATCGCGCTTGAGCGCCGACTCGATCAGGTCGCCGAGCACGGCGACGGCCGCGAGCGTCATGCCGAACAAGAACGACGCGCCCCAGGTCAGGTCGCGCGCCAGGTCACCGGGCACGAGCACCGCGAACACGAACTTCGCGAGCAATGCGAACAGCCCGCCCGTCAGCACGCCACCCACCGCGCCTTCCACGGTCTTGTTGGGACTGATCGCCGGCGCCAGCTTGCGCCGTCCGTACGACCGGCCCACGAAGTAGGCGCCCGCGTCGGAGAGCACCACCGAGGTCAGGCACAGGATCATGTAGAAGAAGCCGACCTCGGGATCGACCGGCGCGCCGAAGCGCCGCTCGAGCTCGACCGAGATGAAGCGCACCGACACGGCGTACGACAAGAGCCACGCCACGTAGATCACGCCGAAGAAGGTCTCCGACACGCTCGCGATCGCCTCGCGGATCTCCTGCTTGGTGAGCTGCAGGATCATGAGCGTGAGCAAGGTGGCGGTGAGCGCGGCGTTCGCGATCGAGGCGTCGCCCACGTAGGCGATCACCGTGAGCCCGACCGCCGCCAGGTTGCCGAGCAGCCGGTGCGGCGTCGCACCCTTGGCGATGATCAGGCCGTAGAACTCGTTGAGCGCGAGCAGGCTGAAACCGATCACCACCGCCACGTAGGCCCAGCCGCCGTACCAGCACACCCAGATCACCGGTGGCACGAGCAGCCCGGCGGTGATCCAGCGCAGGGTCAGGTTGGTGGGGGCCCAGCCCTGGGGCTCCTCGCTCCGAGGGGTCGGGCGCTGGGGATGCGGCGCGGAGACGGACGGAATGCCCAGGGGCGCCGCAGGTCTCGGATCGCGGTCCGCAGGTTCCAAGTTCACCGGATCTTAGCGGAATCCGCCCTGCATCCCCTCAGCGCCCGGTGTGACCGAAGCCACCCGCGCCACGGCTGGTCGGACCGAGCTCGTCGGCGCTGCCGACCTCTTTCAGCGCCGGCTGAGCCACCGGCGCGATCACGAGCTGCGCGATCCGCTCGCCCCTGCGCAGCCGGAACGGCTCGCTCCCGAGGTTCACCAGGATCACCGCGACCTCGCCGCGATAGTCCGAGTCGATCGTCCCGGGCGAGTTGGCCAGAGTCACTCCCGCGTGCAGCGCGAGGCCGCTGCGCGGGCGCACCTGCCCCTCGTAGCCCGGCGGGATCGCGAGCGCGAAGCCGGTCGGCACCAGCGCCCGCTCCCCGGGCTGGAGCACGAGCTCGGCCTCGGCGGCGGCGCACAGGTCGAGGCCCGCCGAGCCCGGCGTGGCATACGCGGGGGCCGGCAGGTCCGCGTCGCGCGCGCCGCGCACGCGGAAGAACTTCAACTCACCCACGCGGTCCCCCACGTGGGTGAGTCTACCTGGAGGCCCTACGCTTGTGCGCGAGAAGCCTCGAGTTGTTCTGCCAGGGCCGCCCGGCGCGAGAGCCGGATCTTGCCGCTCGGGTCGACGTCGAGACACTTCACGATCACCTCGTCGCCCTCGACGCAGATGTCCTCGACCTTGGCGATGCGCCGGTCGGCGAGCTCCGAAATGTGGAGCAGGCCGTCGGTGCCCGGGAAGATCTCCACGAACGCGCCGAAGTCGGTGACCTTGCGGACCTTGCCCACGTAGGTCTTGCCGATCTCGGCCTCCTGAGTCACTTCCTCGACCATCTGCTGGCACTTCACCAGCGCGTCGCGGTTGGGCGCGAAGATGGTCACGCGGCCCGAATCC
>DATKAO010000123.1 GCA_035498015.1 Myxococcota bacterium | reverse complement strand
CCCGCGCGCGTGCGCGGCGCCCATGCGCGCGCGCACGCGGCCGAGCGCCAGCTGTATCTCGACGCGGTGCTGGCCTGCTTCGCGCAAGCCGACGTGCCCATCGTCGTCTCGGTCGACGAGCGGGTGCGGGCTGAAGCGGCCGCACGCCTGCGCCGGCACGCGCCGCAGATCGACGCCGTGCTGAAGGCGTTCCTGCGCGCGGTCGGTACGCGCCGTGGCGCGCGCCCGAAAAGAACGCGGCGCTCGCGGGCTGGATGTCGCTGCCGGAGTGACCTTGATGGGGCAACGGTGAGTCAGAAGAGTCTCCCCGGCGCGGGGCAGGCGAGGCCGCGGGCGGTAGAATTCGCTGGAGTGAGAGCTCGGTTCTGGATCCTCCTGCTGCTCGGGCTGCCCATCGCGGGAGCGCTGGGCTATCTCGCCGCCGAGCGCGCCGCCCCGCCCGTGGCGCCCGCGCCCGCGTCCGGGGCAGTGACCGCGCGCGAGCCCGCGCCGCGCTTGCCCGAGCACGAGCGCCCCGAGACGCCGCGGCCGGCCGTGCCGGCGCCCGGGGACGCGGAGCGGACCCATGCCGAGTTCGAAGCCGCGCGCGCGGACCGCAGCGACGGCGCGCCCGAGCGCCTGCGCCTGGCCTACGTGCACTGGGTCGTGGCCGACCCTTCGGCCGCGCTCGCGCACGCCGGCGAGCTCCCCGAAGACGAGCGCCACGCGCTGGTCGCTGCCGGCCTCACGCTGCTCGCGCAGGACCGGCCCGAGGAGGCCCTGGAGGCGCTGGGCAACGTCGACGGCGATTTCACGCCCTATCTGGCCGACGCGCTGGGCGAGATCGCCAGGAAGGACCCCCGCCGGGCGCTGGAGTGGCTCGAGAAGAACCGCGAGCGCGACCCCAACGGCGACCTGGCCGGGGCGATCATCCCGTCGCTCGCCGGCGCCGACCTGTCGCGCGCCGCGCAACTGGTCGAGTCACTCGGTGACCGCGCGCCGGAGGCCGCCGTGCAAGCGGTCGCCGCCGAGTACGCGCGCCGCGACCCCGCGCGCGCCTACGCCTGGGCCGGCGAGATGGCCGCCGCGAGACACGACGACCCGGCTGAAGGCAGGCGCGCGGTGAGTGCGGCGCTCGTCGCCGAAGACCCTGGCCGGGCCACGCAGGTCCTCGCCGGCGCCACGGACCCCGCGGTGCGCGCCAGCTTGATCGCCGAGATCTCCCAGCAGCGCGGCCAGCAGGACCTGAACGGCGCGTGGGACTGGCTCGGGCAGTTCAAGGACGAGCCGAGCTACGGCGAGAACGCGCGCGGCCTGCTGTCGCGCTGGACGTACACCCAGCCGCAGGCAGTCGCCGACCTGCTGCCCGCAGTGACCGATCCCGAGCTGCAGGCCTCGGCGGCCCGAGAGCTCGCGAAGGCCTGGCAGCAGCAGGACCCGGTGCGCTACGGCGCCTGGGTCGCGACGCTGCCGCCCGGTCCGCTCAAGGCCGCCGCCACGGAGGAGCGGTGACTCCGTCAGTCACTCTTCACGGGCACGAGCAGGAGCGCCGCACCGGCGCCCACTGCCGCGATTCCGGCCCACATGGGAATGTTGACGTGCTCGCGATGTTTCACCGACATCTCGATCGGTCCCACCTGCGTGTCGTGAGTCTCCTTGGTGTAGGAGAATCCACCGTAGGCCAGCGCCAGCACGCCGGCGATCACCAGCACGAGCGCGAGTATCTTCGTCATCGCGTACCTCCGCGTCCTCTTGGACCCGCCGCGAACGGAGCAAGAACCGGGCCTGCTGCGGAGGGAACGTACATGACTCGATGGCCCGCCATCCGTGGCAGCTTTGTAGAGCTTGCCAGGCGTGTGGCGGCGAGCGCCGTGCTGCTCGGTGTGCTGGCCGTGCCGCCCAGCGAAGCCCAGAAGATCGAGCTCTTGATCCAGTCGGTCGCCGAGCTCACTCATGCCAGGTTCATCCGCAACGGGTCGGAGTACGACGCGGCCGCGGCCGCCGATCACCTGCGCCTGAAGCTCAGCCATTCCGGAGGCCGCGTGAAGACCGCGGAAGACTTCATCCGCTACTGCGGCTCGACCTCGTCGGTGAGCGGCCAGCCGTATCGGATCCGCTACGACGACGGCCGCGAAGTGACTTCCGAGGCGTTCCTGCGCGCACGGCTGGCGGAGATCGAGTCCCGGAAGTGATCAGGATTCAGGCGTGCTTTGCCTGGAGATCGCGCGCCAGCGTGCGCCCGGCGAGCAGATACTGGAGCGTCGCCCACGACGCGCCGATCACCACGACCCACAGCAGCGCATAGCGCACGGATTCGTCGCCGTAGGTGGGCCGCAGCTTGTCGGACAGGATCCCGACCAGGAGCGGCCCGAGCCCGAGGCCGATCAGGTTGATGATGAAGAGCAGGATCGCGGACGCGAGCGCGCGCATGTTCGGCCGGACCAGCGACTGGGTCATGGCGAAGGTCGGGCCGAGATACACGCCGCCGATCAGCGAGCCGGGAATCGAGAGCAGGATGGCGGTGCGCGGGTCGGGCCACAGATAGAACAGGAACGCGAACGGGATCCCGATCGCCGACGCGACCGCGGGCACGCGCATGTACCAGCGCGGATCGCGCGCCGCGATGCGATCCGAAATGGCTCCGCCCAGGAACGTGCCCAGCACGCCCACGGTGATCGTGATCGTGCCCAGCCAGGTGCCCACCTCCGCGCGCTCCATGTGGTGCACGCGAATCAGGAACACGGGCACGAAGGCCGCGGCGGCGTAGCCGTAGAGCGCATGCAGCGAGGCGCCGATCGACATGTGCACGAACGAGGGCAGCTTGCGCAGGAAGCGCATCACCGCGACGAGTGACTCGGGCGGGTCGTTGGCAGTGCGCGTCGGGTCGCTCCCGCCGCGCACGGGCTCGCGCACGGTGAATCGCACCAGCAGCGCGAGCACCAGGCCAGGAATGCCGACGATCACGAAGGCCATCCGCCAGCCGAAGAAGTGGGCGAACCAGCCACCCAGCAGGAGCCCGAGGCCGCCGCCGATCGGGATGCCGAGTGAGTAGGTCGCGAGGGCCGTCGCGCGCCGGTCGGGCGGGAAGATGTCGGAGAGGATCGAGTGCGAGGGCGGGCTGCCGCCGGCCTCGCCGATTCCGACACCGATGCGTGTCACGATGAGCTGCCCGAGGTTGCCCACGAAGCCCGTGAGCGTGGTCATCAGGCTCCAGAAGAACAGCGCGAGCGCCACGATCGAGCGCCGCGTGCCGGTGTCGGCCCAGAAGCCGATCGGAATGCCCACGAACGTGTACAGGATCGCGAACGCCGGCCCAGTCAGTAGCCCGAAGATCGTGTCGCTGAACCCGATCTCCTTGCGAATGTCCTCGCCCAGGATGGTGAGGATCTGCCGGTCGATGAAGTTGAACACATACACCACCACCAAGAGACCCAGCACGTAGCGCCGGTAGCGGTCGGAGTACGGCGCGGGTCCCGAGGTCTCGAGGTTTCTCGCTGCGGTCGCCATGGCGTTGCATTCTCCCCAGCCGCGAAGCCGAGTCAACCGAATCCGACCGATCTGCCTGTACGCGGACGCGGCGCTTCGGTTAGGCTGGGCGCGTGCAGGAAGCCGCCGCCCGCCCGCAGCCGATCGCCCAGCCGGCGCAGCCGGGGCCGGCGCTCGAGGCGCAGGGCGTCACGCCCTATCTCGGGTTTCTGTTTCTCATGCTGTCGACCGCCACGCTGTTCGACGGCTTCGACTCCGCGATGATCGGCTTCGCGGCGCCCGACGTGCAGGCCACGCTGGGCATCACCACCAGCCAGTGGGGCGGCGTCGCCACCCTGACACGCCTTGGTGTCATGGCCTCGTTCGTGTTCGTGTTCTTCGCCGACCGCATCGGGCGGCGGCGCGTGGTCATGGGCACGATCGTCGGCTTCACGCTCGCCAACTTCGCCACCGCGTTCGTGACCAGCACGGCCGAGTTCGTGGCCTGCCAGCTCGTGGCGCGGCTCTTCCTCACGGCGGAGCTCTCGATCGCGATCATCATGGTCGGCGAGGAGTTCCCTGCGCGGCTGCGCGGGCGCGCGATCGCCATCCTGACCAGCCTCGCGACCGCGGGCGTGATGTTCATGTCGAAGCTCCAGCCCTACGTGCTGCTGTCCGCCGGCGCCGAGAGCAACGCCGTGCACGACCTGGGGCACGCCATGGTGACCGGCGTGCAGTCCGCGCTGGGTCTGCCGTCGGACGGCGCCGGCTGGCGCTCGCTGTACGCGCTGGGCGTGCTGCCGCTGGCGGCGATCCTCTTGCTCCGGCTCGGCATGCGCGAGACACGGCGCTTCCAGGCGGCGAAGGCCAGCGCCGCGGCCAGGCCCAAGGCGACCTGGGGCGAGCTGTGGCACGACGTGACCCTGCCCTGGCACGCGCAGTACCGCCGGCGCACGGCGATCGTCGCGCTGCTCTGGAACTGCGTGTATCTCGTGACGGGTGTGTCGACGGTCTTCTACGTGATCTACGCGCGCGGCACGCTGCACCTGACTCCCTTCGACGTGGGCGCGATCGTGTTCTGGGGCTACGCGGGCGGCGTCGCGGGCAGCTTCCTCGGCGGCTGGCTCATCGATCGCATCGGCCGCAAGCACACCTGCGCCGGTGCCTACGTGGTGGGCGCGGTGTCGATCTACGCGCTCTATCACGTCACCTCGGTGCCGGCGCAGTACGTGTCGATGATCGTGACCGTGATGTCGTTCGCGGGCGGACTGTCTGCGACTCACGTCTACGCTTCGGAGCTCTTCCCGACCGAGATCCGCGCGACCGGCTACGGCTGGACCACGAACCTGGCGGGCCGGGTCACCGAGGTCGGCGGTCCGGCCGTGATCGGCCTGTTGATGGCGAGGTTCGATCTCTCGGTGCCGGATGCGATCGCGGTGCTGTCGATCGGCCCGGTGATCGGCGCGCTGCTCGTCTTGCGCTACGCGCCCGAGACGCGCGGCATGACGCTGGAGCAGATCCAGCAGCGCCTGGCCAGCTGACCGCCGCGCCAGAGCTTTACCTTTCTTTACCTGGCCGTGCCTTGCCGGAAACGCGCCGCCCGTAGCTTTCCTCTTCGAGACTCGCGCTTTCGAGTCGAGGAGGAATGGCGATGGAAGACGGAACGAAGACACGATCTCTCCTGGCCAAGGAGCTCGTCGCGGGCGGCCTGCTGGTCGCCGTGGTGCTCGTGCTGGGGCTCGGCTTTGCGGTGACGCCGGCGCGCGGCGGCTTCTTCCGCGGTCCGGGCCACGACCCCGAGCGCATGCGCAAGCACGCCGAGATCGCGGTCGAGGTGGCGCTGCGCGAGGTCGACGCCACGCCCGACCAGATCGCGCGCGTGAAGGCGGTGGCCGACGGCCTGATCGGCCAGCTCGAGAGCACGCACGACCAGCACGAGGCCAACCGCGCCGCGCTGCTGGCGCAGCTCAAGTCGCCCGAGCTCTCGCGCGAGACACTCCAGGCGCTGCGCGCGCAGGAGCTGGCGCTGCTCGACGACGCCTCGGTGAAGGTCACCGACGCGATCATCGACGCCGCGGCCGCGCTCACGCCCGAGCAGCGCGAGAAGCTGATCGAGCTGGCCGAGGAGATGCACGGTCACGGCCACTGAGTCCCTCGCCTGCGGTACCCTGCCCGGGCGGATGACCGAGCGGATCTTGCTGATCGACGACGACACCCGGCTCTCGGCGATGCTGGCCGAGTATCTCGGCGCGCGCGGCCTGGAAGCGGTCGCGCGCGCCGACGCCGCCAGTGGCCTGGCCGAGCTGGAGCGCGGCGGCTACGACGCGGTGGTGCTCGACGTGATGCTGCCCGACGCCGACGGCTTCGAGCTGTGCCGCAGCCTGCGCGCGCGCTCCGACCTGCCGATCGTCATGCTGACCGCGCGCGGTGACGAGGAGGACCGGATCGTGGGCCTCGAGCTGGGCGCCGACGACTACCTGCCCAAGCCGTTCAACCCGCGCGAGCTGCTCGCGCGCTTGCATGCCGTGCTGCGGCGGCGCGGAGCCGGCGGCGGCGCGCGCGCGGCGACCCTGCGCTTCGGCCGGCTCGAGATCGACCGCGACGCGCGCGTGGTGCGGCTCGACGGCGCCGAGCGCCCGCTCACCGCTCACCAGTTCGCGCTGCTGGTCGCGCTGGCCGAGCGCGCCGGGCGGGTCCTGTCGCGCGACGCGCTCATGAACCTGGTGCGCGGCGAGTCACTCGAAGCGTTCGACCGTTCGATCGACGTGCACGTCTCGCGCATCCGTGCGGCGATCGAGGACGACCCCAAGCGTCCGCGGCGCCTGCTCACCCTGCGCGGCGCCGGCTACGTGTTCGCGCGCAAGCAGGACGAGCCGGACGAGGGCTGATGCGGCGGCTGTATCTCCAGATCTACCTCACGGTAGTGGCGATCGTGCTGGTCTTCGCGCTGCTGGTGGGGATCGCCTGGCGGGTGGTCGGGCCGTCGCGCGACGACGAGCGCCACATGATGGGCGGGGTGTCGAACATCCTGGCGCGGCTGTTGCCGCCCGAGGGCGCGCCGCCGGCGGAGCAGCAGGCCGCGATCGAGTCACTCGCGCGCGACCTCGACGTGGAGCTCACGCTGCGCGGCCCCGACGGGGCGCTCCTGGCGCACTCCGGCGACCCGCTCCCGCTGCCTGCGCTGCCGCACGGCAAGGCAATGGCGCCCGGTCCGCTGCACCGCCACGATCCGTTCGCGCTGCGGCTCGCGGACCAGCGCGTGATCCTCGCGCGCTGGAAGCACGAGCCCTACGGCGCGCTGATCGCGATCGCGGCGCTCGCGGCGGCGATCGCGCTCGGCTCGTATCCGATCGTGCGGCGCATCACGCGGCGGGTCGAGACACTGCGCGCGCAGGTCGACGCGCTGGGCGCGGGTGACCTGGGCGCGCGCGTGGAGGTGAGCGGCAAGGACGAGATCGCGGGCCTGGCCGCGAGCTTCAACCGCGCCGCGGAGCGCATCGAGAGACTCGTGGCGGCACAGCGCGGTGCGCTGGCCGCGGCGTCGCACGAGCTGCGTTCGCCGCTCGCGCGCATCCGCATGGCGATCGAGCTGCTCGAGGGACCCGAGGGCGACGCGCTGCGCGGGCGCGTGGCGCGCGACGTCGCCGAGCTCGACGCGCTGATCGGCGAGCTCCTGCTCGGGAGCCGCCTCGACGCGCTCGAGCCGGGGCAGGGGCTCGAGCGGCGCGAGCCGGTCGACCTGCTCGGCCTCGCAGCCGAGGAATGCGCGCGCACGGGTGCCCGCTGCGACGGCGACGCGGTCACGATCGCGGGCGACCCCAGCTTGCTGCGCCGGCTGGTGCGGAACCTGCTCGAGAACGCCCGCCGCCACGCGGGCGACGGCCCCGTCGAGCTGCGCGTGGTCGCGGGCCCCGGCGGCCGGGCGCGCATCGCCGTGTCGGACCGCGGGCCCGGCGTGCCCGAGTCCGAGCGCGAGCGGGTGTTCGAGCCGTTCTACCGCCCGAAGGGCGCGAGTGAGTCGCGCGACGGGAGCTTCGGCCTGGGCCTCGCGCTGGTGCGTCAGATCGCCCGCCACCACGGCGGCGACGCGCGCTGTCTCGCGCGGGAGGGCGGCGGGAGCACCTTCGAGGTCGAGCTCAGATCTTCGTGATCGGAATGTGTCTCGGCTGGGCGCGCACGCGCTCGAGCCAGGCGCGCAGCGCGGGGTAGGGCGCGAGGTCGAACTTGCCCTCGTCGGCCACGTGCGTGTAGGCGTAGAGGCCGATGTCGGCGATCGTGTAGCGCTCGGCCACGAAGAACTTGCGACGGGCCAGATGTGACTCCATGACCGCCAGCGCCGCGTAGCCGCGCTCGACCCGTTCGGCGAGCTGTGCGCGATTCTGCTCCAGCAGCCCGAAGTGGTGCCAGAAGCGCACCACCGCCACGTACGGCTCGTGACTGTACTGCTCGAAGAACAGCCATTGCAGCACCTGCGCGCGCTCGAGCCGGTCGGCCGGCAGGAACGGCGTGCCCTCGGCGAAGTAGCACTGGATCGCGTTCGACTCCCACAAGCAGGTGCCGTCTTCGAGCCGCACGCACGGGATGCGCCCGTTCGGGTTCTTGGCCAGGAACTCCGGCGTGCGCGTCTCGCGCTTCATGATGTCGAGCTGCACCAGCTGGTAGGGAATGCCGAGCTGGGTCAGCAAGAGGCGCACCTTGTAGCCGTTGCCGGAGGGCAGGAAGTCGTACAGGGTCAGCATGGGGCGGAGAGGTACCGCGGGCGCGGGCCGCCGACAAACGAGTACTTTTTCTCGCTCGGGATAGAATTCCTCGTGTGAACCGGCGCCCGCGGAAGCTGCCGTCCCTGAACGCCTTGCGCGCCTTCGAGGCGGCCGCCCGGCACTTGTCGTTCAAGCGCGCGGCGGCGGAGCTGCACGTGACCCAGGCCGCGGTGAGTCATCAGGTGCGCGCGCTCGAGGCGCAGCTCGGCCTGCCCTTGTTCGCGCGGCTGCATCGCGCGCTGGCTCTGACTCCGGCCGGAGCGCGCTACCTGCCGGCGCTCTCCCAGGCCTTCGATAGGCTCGACGACGCCACCCAGTCGCTGCGCGCCCGGCCGCGCACGCCGCGGCTCGTGCTCTCGGTCGTGCCGTCGTTCGGGACGAACTGGCTCGTGCCGCGCCTCGGCCGCTTTCGCGCGAGACACCCGGGCATCGACTTGGAGCTCTTGTCCTCGGCCGAGCTCGTCGACTTCGCGCGCGATCCGGTCGACGTGGGCATTCGCTTCGGTCCGGGGCGCTGGCCCGGCGTGCGCGCCGACCTGTTGCTTGCCGAGGAGTATCTGCCGGTCGCCAGCCCGAAGCTCGTGCGCGGCAAGCGCCCGCTGCGCCGTCCCGAGGACCTGCGCCGGCACACGCTCCTGCACGACGAGACCCACGAGGCCTGGCGCGCCTGGCTGGCGAGCGCCGGAGTCGCCGGCGTGGATCCCGAGCGCGGCGTGGTCTTCTCGGACTCGAGCCAGCTCGTGGCCGCGGCCGCCGCCGGCCAGGGCGTGGCACTCGCCCGGCGCCTGCTGGCCGCCCCCTACCTGCGGCGTCGCGCCCTGGTGCGCCCGTTCGCGGGCACGATTCCGGCCGAGTTCGCCTACTACGTGGTCTGCGCCGAGTCACGCGCAGAAGAGCCCGCCATCCGTGCGTTCCGCGAATGGATCTCGAAGTCCGCCGTCCGGAAGCGATGACTTCGGGCTCGAGTCCAGGACGCGGAGCGGCTCAAGTGACTCCGACCTCACCCGCCTCGATCCGCTCCGGCTCTCTTGCCGACGCTTCGGCCCACTCGCGCAGCGCGGGCAGCCTCACCAGCGCTTCGGCGTAGTCGTCCGGCACGCCGTAGGTCGCGAAGCGGAAGGCGACCGGCGCGTACATGGCGTCGGCGATGGAGAACTCGCCGAACAGGAACGGGCCGCGCACGCTGGCGGACTTGCGGCAGTCGCTAAAGAGCTGCTTCACGCGCGCGATGTCGGCCTCGAGCTCGGGCGTGTGCGGCACGCGGCGGCCAGTCGCGCGCACGTTCATGGGCATCTGCCCGCGCAGGCTCTGGAAGCCGGAGTGCATCTCGGCGGAGACCGCGCGCGCGTGGGCGCGCTCGCCGGAGTCGCGCGGCCACAGGCGCTTCTCGGGGAAGGTCTCGGCGAGATACTCCGCGATCGCGAGCGAGTCCCAGACGTGGCGCGTGCCGTGCCGGAGCACGGGCACCCGGCCGGCCGGTGACCAGCCGCGCACCGTCTCGGCGAAGCCCGGCTGGTTCATCGCCACGCGCGTCTCCTCGAACGGGATTCCGCTCTGGCGCATCAGGAACCACGGCCGCAGCGACCACGACGAGTAGTTCTTGTTGCCGATCAAGAGCGCCAGCCCGCTCACGATACGGCCTCCGGCTTCAGCACCCAGGTCTTCAGGCTTTCGCGCGCAAGCTCGGCGCCCTGCTCGAAGCCGCTGCGGCCGGCGGCGAGCGCCGAGTGAGTCTCCTCCGAGATCAGCACGCCGCCGACCGGCGCGTTCTTCTGCAAGTGACCCGCCACGTCGAGCACCGGGCTGTAGGCGACGCCGCTCTGCAGGTCGACCGCGGAGCGGCCGGTGTGCACGCCGATGCGCACGCGGAACGGGCGGCCCAGCAGGTTCTCGCGTCCGTTCCACGCCGCCATGCCGGCGAGCAGCGCGCGGGCGCAGGCGACCGCCGCCTCGGCCGAGCCGAAGAAGGCCATGACCTCGTCGCCGTTCGAGTTCAGGATGCGGCCGGTGTGCTCCTCGACGTTGCGCGCGATGTAGCCGCGGAAGCGCTCGAACGACACGAACACCCGCTCCGGACGCGACTCACTCGCCTTCAGGCCGTAGGAGTCCGCGATGTCCACGTCGAGGAACGTGCCGTCGCGCACGAAGTCGCGCTCGAGCCGGGCCTCGAGGTCCACCCGCGCCTCCATCACGCGGCGCAGCGCGCCGCGCGGCAGGGTCGCGTCGTCGGAGCCGCCGGACAGCTCGATGCGCAGGCGCACCGCGTCGGCCAGGGTGATCTCGTCGCCGTGATCGAGCGCGCACTCGGTCTCGACCCGCTCGCCGTTGCGCTGGGTCGGGTTGGTCTGGCTGCGATGGCGCAAGAGCACGCGCTCGCCCTCGCGCGCGAGCTCGGCGTGCAGGCGCGAGATACCGGGGTCGAGCAGGACCACGTCGCAGTCGGCCTGCCGCCCGACCTTGACCACGTCGCCCGAGAGCGGGAAGCGCGAGCCGCCGAGCCGGCCCGGGCCCTCGAGCACCGCCAGGTAGCCCCACACGCCGGCGGGAGCCCGAATCACGGTGGTCTGCTCCGCGGCTCCGTCGATGCGCACGATCTCGGTGTGCTCCTCGGAGCGGCCGGCGGGTCGGGTGGCCTCGACGAGCGGCCGCACCTCGAGCATCACCCGGCCCATGCGGATGCGGTCGCCCGGCACGATGGCGCGCCGCGCGACCGCCTCGCCGTTCACCAGCGTGGGGTTCGCGGCGTGCGCCAGGTGCTCGAGCGCCCAGCCGTCGGCCCCGAGCACGAGCCGCGCCTGTCTCGAGGAAACCGAGCGATCGCGCAGGCGTACGCGGCCCTCGCGCGCGCTCGTTTCCTCACCGCGGCCGATCTCGACCTCGGCCACGGCCACGGGCAGCCGCGCGCCCCGGTCCGCGCCCTCCACCACGAGCAGCGCGAGCCACGGCGCGTTTTGCTGCGTATCTGGTGCGCGCGAGTCGCCGCCCGCGCGCCGGTTCCACCACGACATGACACCCGAGTCTCGAACGCGCCGCGCGCCCGGGTCAAGCGTGTGGTCTAATTCGCCCTCTATGCGCAAGCCATTTCTCGCCTTCCTGATCGGGGCCGCGCTCGGCCTGCCCGGACTGGCCGCCGCCCAGGCCCCCGACCAGTTCTTCCGCATCGAGATGAGCGGTCTCGAGCACTGTGCGGACTTCGACAACTTCAAGTTCA
>DATKAO010000122.1 GCA_035498015.1 Myxococcota bacterium | reverse complement strand
GGTTCTGGCGGAGGGCATCGCGGAGCTGCTCGACCCCGCGGACCTCGAGGGCATGGAGGACGCCGAGCGCGACGACCACGGCCACGTGCGGCTGTCCGAGCTGCCGCTGGGCGACCTGCTCAAGCGCGAGATCAAGGCGCGCTTCGCGCGGCGCGGAATCACCGCGATCAAGGTGGGGTGGTGAGCGCGATCGACGCGAAGAACTGCCGGACGAACGACTGGCCCGGCGAGTGAGAGTGGAGACACTCGAGTGATGGCCTGGCTGCGCCTGTGGGTCGCGCGCATGGCCCACCTGCGCGCGCGCTGGGTCGCCTTCGGGATCGTCGTCGGTCTGTGCTGCGGGCTCGCCGCGTCGGCGTTCTTCGTGGCGCTCGAGCTCGCCACGCGCTTCACCACGGTGACCCTGGTGCGCGAGTTGCCGCCGCCGCCGCCGCCGGGCGACGCGCTGCTCGGCGAAGCCCCGACGCCCGACGGGCCGCCACGCCGTTGGCTGTTCTTCCTGCTGCCTGGCTTGGGCGGGCTGGCCGCGGGGCTGCTCGTGACCTGGCTCGCGCCCGAAGCCGAGGGCACGGGCACCGACGAGATGATCCGCGCGTTCCACCGCTCGCGCGGGGTGATTCGCTCGCGCGTGCCGCTGGTGAAGGCCGCAGCCACCATCCTCACGCTCTCGAGCGGCGGGAGCGCGGGCAAGGAGGGCCCGGTCGCCCAGGTCGGCGCGGGCATCGGGTCCGGGCTCGCGAGCCTCTTGGGTCTCAGCGCGCGCGACCGGCGCATCCTGCTGCTGGCGGGCACTGCGGGCGGGCTCGGCGCGATCTTCCGCGCGCCGCTCGGCTCGGCGGTCACGGCGATCGAGGTCGTGTACCGCGAGGACTTCGAGTCCGAAGCGGTCGTGCCGGCAGTCATCTCGTCGGTGACTGCCTACGTCGTCTTCGGGCTTCTGCTCGGCTCGCACCGGATCTTCGCGACCCACGGCATTCCGCATTTCCGCCCGATCGAGCTGCCCGGCTATGTGCTGCTGGCCCTGCTCTCGGCGCCGGTCGGACGCGCGTACATCGGGCTGTTCCGCCTGCTGCGCCACCGCGTGTTCGCGCGACTCAGTCTGCCCCGGCCGCTGCGGCCGATGCTCGGAGGTCTGTGCGTGGGCGCGATCGGGCTGGCGGTCCCCGAAGCCTGGGGCGCGGGCTGGGGCTGGCTGCAGCGCGCGCTGGACGGCCAGGTCGCCGTCCAGTCACTGGCCTTGATCGTGGCGGCCAAGATCGCGACCACCGCGCTCACCGTGGGATCCGGCGGGAGCGGGGGCGTGTTCGGCCCGACACTCTTCATCGGCGGCATGCTCGGGGCGCTCGTGGGTTACACGGGCGCGGCGCTCGCCCCGGCGTTGTTCCCGCATCCCGCCTCGTTCGTGCTGGTCGGCATGGCGAGCTTCTTCGCCGGCGTCGCCTCCGCGCCGATCGGCGCCATGCTGATGGTGGCCGAGATGAGCGGCGGCTACGCGCTGCTCGCGCCGCTCGTGCTGGTGTCGGTGCTCGCCATGCTGCTGGCGCGCGGCAGCTCGATCTACGAGAACCAGGTGAAGGACCGCTTCTCCTCGCCGGCGCACCTCGCCGATCTCACCGTGAACGTGCTCGAAGAGATGAAGGTCGGCGACGTCTACCGGCCCAGCGAGTCACTGGTCTCGGTCGCGCCCTCGACGCGCTTCGCGGAGGTGCGCGCGGCGCTGCTCGGTGCAAGTCAAGGCACGCTGCCGGTGGTCGACACGGACGGCACGCTCACGGGCCTGGTCACGGCGGAGCAGCTCCGGCCGGTGCTCGACGAGCCGCAGCTCGATGGGATCGTGGTGGCGAGCGACCTCGCGGGGCCGCCGCTCGCGCTGCTGCGCGACGACGACCTGTATCGCGCGCACGAGCTGTTCCGCTCCTCGGCCTACCCCCAGCTTCCGGTGGTCGAGGCTTCCGACGGCGAAGGCCCCCCGCGCGGCCGGATCCTCGGCATGCTCGACTACCGCGACATGATGCACGCGTACCATCTCGAGCTGCAGCGGCGCCGGGAGTCCTGAGTCAGTCCAGATAGGGGAGAGCGCCGGGGTCACGGTGGACCCGGAGCGCCTCGCGCACGTGCAGCGGCAGCGTGCGCCCGAGCGAGAGCTCGGGCAGGCGCGCCACGTCGAACCAGCCCGCATCGCTGGCCTCACTGCCCGCGCGCGGCTCGGCGGCGGGATCCAGCAGGCGGCCCACGAACACGAGCTTGTGGATGTGGAACAGGTGCGGCGGGCAGTCGGGCTGGAGCCGCGTGTCGAACACGCCCGCGAGTCTCTCCACGCGCGCGTCCACGCCCGCCTCTTCCGCGGCCTCGCGCACCGCCGCCTCCGACGGGCTGTCGCCCACGTCGACGTAGCCGCCGGGCAGCGCCCAGCGCCCGTCCATGCGCTCGCGCACCAGCAAGACCTGGTCGCCGCGGAACAGCGCCAGCCGCACATCGAGCTTGGGAGTCACGTAGCCGTCGTCGCTGGCGCGGAACACGCGCTCGAGCGCCGCCGCGTCCTCGCCCGTGCCGTGCGCGGCAAGCTGCGCGGCCAGCTCGAGCAGCGCCTGATAGCGCTCGCGGTCGAACGGGCCCTCGGTGAAATGCAGACCGGTGCTGGCGAGCGCGCGAATCCGGTCCGCGATCTCGAGCAGCACGCGAGTCACGCTAGAACCGCAGCACTTCGGCCTCGAGCCGCACCAGGTCGAGCAGCCCCACGGCGTTGCGCCCCTCGAGCCAACCTGCGCACTCGCCGGGGTTGAACACGAGCGTGCCCTCGACCCGCTCCAGGCACAGCCGGTGATCGTGGCCGTGCAGGAGCACGTCGCTCGACGCAAGGACGGGGTGGGCCCGGCGGTCGTGCACGACGGTGATGCGGCGCCCGTGCCAGCGCAGCTCGAGCGGAGGCTCGGCCAGCTCGAAGCCGAGCTCGGCCGCGACCCCGGCCAGCTCCGCGCGGTCGTGGTCGTTGTTGCCGAACACGCCGAACACCGGCACCGCCAGCTCGCCCAGCAGGCGCAGCGTCGAGCCGCGCGTGATGTCGCCGGTGTGGATCACGCGCTCCACGCGCGCCGCGCGCAGCACCTCGACGATGCGCGCGACGTTGCGCGCGTTGTCGTGCGTGTCACTGATCACCCCGATCCGCATGGCCGGAGGGTAACACGCAGCTACGAGGCGCCCTCGGCGCCGCCCGTCCGCACCACCAACGTGCCGAGCAGCCAGCCCCAGAGCGCGTTCGCGGCCAGCACTACCACCGGCGTGAGCGCGCCGAGCTGCACACCCAGCATGCCGTAGCCGGCGCTGGGGAGCTGCAGGAAGAGCTCGCGCAAGCTGGGCAGGAGTGACACGGCCAGGCCCGCGCGCACTGGAGTGAGTCCGCGCCAGCGGGCCAGCGGCAGCGCGAGCGCGAACACGCTGCCCTCCAGCACGCGCTCGCCCAGCCAGTGCGGATCGAGCCCGCCGGGAAAGAGCTTGCCGAGCTGAACGTCGACCAGCGCGCCGAGCTTCGCGCGCACCGCGATCCACAGCATGAGCGACGTGATGAGCGCCGCCAGCGCCCCCGCGGCGTAGGGCCCCGCGAGCCTGCGAAGCATCGGTCTCTACCCCCGGGACCTCATGCTAACCTTCCGCGCCCATGGCGGCCGCCCCTACACCGACGCGCGTCTACTTCCGCACGCTCGGCTGCGCCAAGAATCAGGTCGACTCCGAGGTCATGCTCGGGCAGCTCGCGCTGGCCGGAGTCGAGATCGCGCAGGACCTGTCCGACGCCGACGTGGCGATCGTGAACACCTGCTCGTTCATCTCGAGCGCGCGCGAGGAGTCGGTCGACGCGATCCTCGAGCTGGCCGGCGAGAAGGAGCGCGGCGGGCTGCAGGCGCTGGTGGTCGCGGGCTGTCTCCCGCAGCGCTACGGGCACGAGCTGGCCAAGGAGCTGCCCGAGGTCGATGCCTTCGTGGGCACGGGCCAGTTCCAGAACATCGCCGCGATCCTGGCCGACGCCCGCGCCGGCCGCTCGCGCGGCGTGTACGTCGACGCGGGCCGCACGCACCTCTACGACGAGCACAGCCCGCGGCTGTTGCTGGGCGCGACTCACTCGGCCTATCTCAAGATCGCCGAGGGCTGCGACCGGGTGTGCGCATTCTGCGCGATCCCGGCCATCCGCGGGCGCTTCCAGAGCCGCACGCTCGAGTCGGTCGTGGCCGAGGCCCGCATGCTGGGCGAGCAGGGCGTGAAGGAGATCAACGTGATCTCCCAGGACACCCTGTCCTGGGCCAAGGACCTCGAGGGCCGGCCGCGCATCGCAGAGCTGATCGACGCGCTCGACCAGGTCGAGTCTCTGGCCTGGGTGCGTTTCCTCTACCTCTACCCCAGCGCGCTGACGGGCGAGGTGATCGACGCCTTCGCGGGCGCGCGCCGCGTGCTGCCGTACTTCGACGTGCCGCTGCAGCACGCGAGTGACCGGATCCTGCGCGCCATGAAGCGCGGAGTCACCGCTGCGCGTCAGCGCAAGCTGGTCGAGACACTGCGCGCGCGCGTGCCCGGCTGCGCGCTGCGCACCACCTTCATCGTCGGCTTCCCCGGCGAGACCGACGCCGATTTCGCCGAGCTGTGCGAGCTCGTGCGCGAGGTCGGCTTCGACCGGGTCGGCGTGTTCCGCTACTCGGACGAGGAGGGGACCTCGGCGCAGGCGCTCGACGAGAAGGTGCCCGCCGCGGTGTCTCGCAGGCGCCACCGCGAGCTCATGGCGCTGCAGCGCGGGATCATGCGGGCGAAGCTCGCCCAGCACGTGGGGCAGACGCTCGACGTGCTGGTCGACTCCGCCGGCCGTGACCGCGGAGTGGGCCGCATCTGGTCGCAGGCCCCCGAAGTGGACGGCACGGTGCTGTTGCGCGGCGGCGCGCGCGCGGGCGAATTCGTCCGCGCGCGCATCGTGGGCGCGCGCGACGTCGACCTCGAGGGCGAGCTGGCCTAGGCCCGCGCGGCCAGCACGAACAGCGCGATCGAGCACAGCTGGCCGACCCCGAAGGTCAGGCTGCGCATCAGGTCGATGTCGGCGAGATACAGGAAGCCGTGCAGCACGCGCGCGGCCACGTAGGCGAGCGCGAAGATCGTCGACCAGCCGGGGTCGGCGCCGGCGATGTGCGCGATCAGCACCGCCGCTGCGAAGAAGCCGAACGTCTCGAACGCGTTGTTGTGCGCGCCCATCGCGCGCGCGCCGCGCCCGGTGAGCTGAGCTTCCTGAAGGCGCGGCAGCTTGTTGTCCGCCTTGCCGAACTGCTTGCGCCGTTCGCCCGCCGCAATCGTGACCCACACGTAGGGCAGGATCCCTGCCACGAGCACACACCAGAACGGAATCGTCATCGCATACTCCTCAGCGTCTTGCCGACAGGATTCGGTCCGCCACCTCGGGCACGTCGCGCGCCACCTCGCAGTCGACCGGTCCCCAGTCACCGTGCGGATCGAGCAGGACCACCGGCAGCCCCGCGGCGCGCGCCCCGACCACGTCGGCAGCGTACACGTCTCCCACGTGCAGTGTCCGGGCGGGGTCACTGCGCGCGTGGTCGAGCGCGGCGGCGAAGATGCGCGGGTCGGGCTTCTCGAAGCCCACCACGGTGGAGTCGAAGACCGCGTCCAAGTGAGGGCGCAGGCCCACACGAGTGAGTCCCTCCTCCACCGTGCCGTCCGCGTTCGACACGACCACGAGCCGGACACCCGCCGCGCGCAGCCGCGCCAGCGCCTGCGGCACGCCCGGCAAGACCAGACACCACAGCTCGAGCGAGCGCCTCGGCACGCGGATGCGCGGCACGAGCTGGTCGACCAGCGCCCGACACTCATGCGTGTCGCGGCCGAGCACGCGCTCGAGCACGCGTTCGACCGCGAACGAGAAGGTGTCGCGGCCCTCGGTCGAGCCGCCGTTCTGCAACAGGCGCGAGACCGCGGGCCGGCCCGCCGCCTCCGCGCGCGCCAGCGCCGCCGCATCGCAGGGCGCGCCCAGCGCCGCGAGCTCGCGCGCGATGCGCGGGAAGTCCATCGAGATCAAGGTCCCGCCCGCGTCGAGAAACAGCGTGTCGACGTCTGCCCAACGAACCGCGCCAGTCACTTCTCTGGTAGCCTCCATGTCTCGCCGATCGCCAGCACACGCACGCGCTCGGGGTCCGCCCCTGCCGCCGCGACCGCGCGCGCGAGCGCGCGCGGCGGCTCGTCGAGCGGCTCGTCCGTGAGGTCGAACGTGCCCCAGTGCATGCCCAGCATGGTGCGTGCGCCCAGGTCACGCCAGGCCTGCACCGCCTCTGCCGGGTTCATGTGCTGAGAGCGCATGAACCAGCGCGGCTCGTAGCCGCCGATCGGCAGCAGCGCCACGTCGATCGGCCCCAGCGCGCGGCCCAGCTCGGCGAAGCCGCCGAAGTAGCCCGTGTCACCCGCGAAGAAGTACTTGTGCGCCCCGGAGTCGAGCAGCCAGGCGCACCAGAGTGTCTCGTTTTGCGCGTAGCCGATGCGGCGCGACCAGTGCTGCGACGGCAGGCAGGTGATCGTCCAGCGGCCGCGCTTCGCGCTCTGCCACCAGTCGAGCTCGGTCACGTCGTCGCGCCCGCGCTCGCGGAAGAAGCCGGCCATGCCCAGCGGCACGTACCAGCCCACGGAGGCGGGCAGGCGCTCCACCGTGTCGGCGTCGAGGTGGTCGTAGTGGTTGTGCGAGATCACCGCGAACGCTCGGGCGGGCACCGACTCGAGCGGGATCCCGGGCGGCACCCGGCGCTTGGGCAGGAGCGCCCGCTCGCTCCACTGCGGGTCCGTGAGCACCACGTCGTCGCCCTCGTGGATCGCGAACGTGGCGTGGCCGACCCAGGTGAGCTCCGCGGGCGCATTCGGCTCGGCGAGCGAGCGGCCGTCGTTGGCCACGACCGGAATCACCGGCGGCCGGCTCTTGTCGAACTCGTTTCGCGACAGCTGCCAGCGCAGGGCGTCCCAGGTGCTGACCGGCTGCGGCGCCCAGGGGTTGAAGAAACGGCCGTCGGGTCCGCGGTGCGGCGCGTGCAGCAGCGCGGGATCGAAGGCAGACGCCGACAGCGCGCCCGCCAGCACGCACGCCCGCAGCCAGCGCACGGCCCTACACCAATCGGCGTCGGGGCGGTGCCCGCAGGTTCAGGAGCAGGACCACCGCGGCCCCGAACACGAAGCCGCCCACGTGCGCGAAGAACGCGACTCCGCCCTGGTCGGCCCCGCGCCCCGCGGCGCTGCCGGAGAGCAGCTGGAACACGAACCACAGCCCGAGCCACACCACCGCCGGTACCGAGATCACGCGCACGAACACGAAGATGATCAAGAGTGACTCGACCCGCGACTGCGGATAGAGCAGCATGTACGCGCCCATCACCGCCGCGATCGCGCCGCTCGCGCCCACCGTGGGGATCACGGAGTGCGGGTTCGCGAACACGTGCGCCGCCCCGGCGGCCACCCCACCCGCGAGATAGAACAGCGCGTACCCGACGTGCCCCATGCGGTCCTCGACGTTGTCCCCGAACACCCAGAGGAACAGCATGTTTCCCGCGAAGTGCATGAAGCCCGCGTGCAGGAACATCGAAGTGAAGAAGGGCGCCAGCTCGTCGAGCCGCAGCCCGCGGTTCGAGACCATCTTCACGAACGTGGCGGGGATCAGCGCGTGGTCGTTCACGAACGCGTCGAGGTCCGCGCCGGCCGTGATCTCGAGATAGAACACGAAGGCGCACAGCCCGATGAACGCGTAGTTCACGAAGGGGAACGTGCGGGACTGGATCGTGTCGCGGATGGGGATCATCGGGTCACGGGCTCGGGTCCCCGGTCGCGATCGGCAGCTCGTCCGAGTCGCCCCACTCGGCCCAGGAGCCGTCGTACACCGCGACCCGCTTCGCGCCGAGCAGGGCCAGCGCGAAGGCGTCGAGGCTGGCGGTGACCCCCGAGCCGCAGGTGGCGACGATCGGGCGGTCGAGGCGCACGCCGGCGCGCTCGTACTCCTCGCGCAGGTCGCCGAGTGACTGGAAGCCGTTCGGGCCGAGGTTCCGCTCGTAGGGCACGGAGCGCGAGCCGGGGATGTGACCCTTGTGCTTCGTGTGCTCGTCGCCGGTGCCGCGGAAGCGCTCGGCCGAACGGGCGTCGACGATCTGCGCGCCGCCGCTCTGCAGGGCGCGCAGCACGTCGGCCTGCGAGGCCAGGAGCTCCGGCCGCGGTGCGGCGATGAAGCTGGCCGTGCCGTGGCTGGGAAGCTCGCGCGTGACCTCGCGCCCTTCGCCGACCCAGCGCGTGAAGCCGCCGTCGAGCAGGGATGCGTTCGGGTGGCCCGCGTAGCGCAGGCACCACCAGACGCGGCCGGCCGAATAGCCCGCGAGCCGGTCGTACACCACCACGTGGTGCTCGGTGCCGATGCCGCGCGCGGCGAAGGTGCGCGCCAGACGCTCCGGGCGGTCCACCGTGTTGCGCAGGCGCGCCCGTGGGTCGGCGAGGTCGGTCGAGAGGTCGAGATACACCGCGCCCGGAATGTGCGCAGCGCGGTACTCGGCAGCGCCGTCGCGCTTCTGCGCGGGCAGATACCAGCTCGCGTCGATCACGCGCACGTGCGGGTCGGCCAGCCGCGGCTCGAGCCAGGACGGCTCGACGAGCAGCGACAAGTCAGCCGACCTCGACCTGCGTCATGCCGGCCAGCACCTGCCCGTCCCATTCGAGGCGCAGCCGCGTGCGGCCCTTGTGCAGCTCTTCCTGGATCGCGGCGGTCGCGAGCAGCGGCAGTGACACGGTCGGCTCCACCCAGGCGAAGGCGCGCGTGGCGCCGTGCTTCACCTTGCCCCAGCTCTCCGCCTCGTCGAGCGTCGAGCCCGAGAGACCCCCGTCGGCCGTGACCGCCGTGGTGACTTGCAGCGCGTAGCGGTGGCCGTGGTCGGGCCGGCCGAACACGTAGCTCGTGACGATCGCGTCGTTGATGTAGTTCTTCGGAACGCCGCCCGCGACGTAGAACGCGCCCGTGACGGCCGAGCGGGCCACGACCTGACACAGCTCGTAGTTGTCCTGGATCGAGCTGATCACGAGCCCGGGCTTGCCCTGGGTGACCGAGCGGTGGTGGTGCTCGGTGAGTCCGATGCCGATCGAGCTGTCGTTCAGCGCGGGCACGAACATCGGCACGCCGTGGCGCCGGCAGGTGGCCACGATCGACAGCGGGTCGTCGAGCCGGTCGGCGAGCGCGTCCATGAACTGGCGGCTCGAGTAAGCCCCGGGCGGGAGTGAGTCGGCCACGTGGCCGATCCAGGTGTCGGTCTTGGCGAACGCGACCTCGTCCACGTAGGTGTCGTAGATGCGGTCGACGTACAGCTCGCGCAGCTCCGCGTCGTTGGCCTGCGGCGAGCCGCGATAGTGCGCGTAGCCGCGCGCCTGGTAGATGTCCTGGTAGAGGATGGCGCCGGTCGACACGACCACGTCGACCAGGTTGTACTCGACGAGCTCGCGAATCACCTGGCGCAGTCCGCCCGCGATCAGCGGCCCCGCGAGCCCGAGCAGGATGGTCGGCCGATCAGGGTCGCGCAGCATGCCCTCGAGCACCTCGTAGCATCCGCCCAGGTTGCGCGCCTGGATGCTCATGCCCGAGTAGGCGCGCACCAGGTCCGCCACCGTGCGTGTCTGTGCCGGCATCGGCGCGCGCACGCGCTGCGCGAGGAACTCTGCCTTGCGCTCGAGCTCTTCCGCAGACAGCTCCGGCGCGGGCCAGCTGCTGTCGCTCGTTTGCGGCTTGCGTTCACTCATGTCGCTCGCGCCACTCTAGAGGGTCTCGAGTGTCGCGCAAAGCCCCGGTGGGCCGCGCAACGCCTGCTATTCTGCGCCGCATGCCGTACGAGCCGCGCCGGCTCGAAGCCAAGTGGCAACGCCTCTGGCTCGAGCGCAAGACGTTTCGGAGCGAGATCGATCCCGCGCGGCCGAAGTTCTACGTGCTCGACATGTTCCCGTACCCCTCGGGCGAGGGCCTGCACGTCGGTCACCCCAAGGGCTACGTCGCGACCGACGTCTACGCGCGCTACAAGCGCATGCGCGGCTTCAACGTGCTCCATCCCATGGGCTGGGACGCGTTCGGGCTGCCCGCCGAGCAGCACGCGGTGAAGACGGGCCAGCACCCGGCGGTCACCACGGCGCGCAACGTGGCGCGCTACCGCGAGCAGCTCCAGGCGCTCGGTCTCTCGTATGACTGGGACCGCGAGCTCGACACCACCGACCCCAAGTACGTGCGCTGGACCCAGTGGATCTTCCGCAAGCTGTTCGAGCTGGGCCTGGCCTACGAGGCCGAGGCGCCGGTCAACTGGTGTCCCGAGCTCGGCACGGTGCTCGCGAACGAAGAGGTGCGCGACGGGCGCAGCGAGATCGGCGGTCACCCGGTGATTCGCGTGCCGCTGAAGCAGTGGATGCTGCGCATCACCGCCTACGCCGACCGCCTGATCGAGGACCTGTCACTCGTCGACTGGCCCGAGCACATCGTGAAGATGCAGCACGACTGGATCGGCCGTTCGCTCGGCGCGCGCGTGTTCTTCCCGCTCGCGGACGCGGGCGCGGGCGGCGCGCGATCAGCGGACCCGACGGAGTCGATCGAGGTCTACACGACCCGGCCCGACACGCTGTTCGGCGCGACCTACATGGTGCTCGCACCCGAGCACCCGCTGGTCGAGCGCATCACCACGCCCGCGCAGCGCGGCGCCGTGCGCGCCTACGTCGAGGCCGCGGCGCGCAAGAGCGAGCGCGCGCGCGCTGCCGACGC
>DATKAO010000121.1 GCA_035498015.1 Myxococcota bacterium | reverse complement strand
TGGCCATTCTGTTCGGGGCGGCGGCGGGCAACGTTGCGCGCGGCGTTCCGCTCGATGCCCAGGGTCAGTTCTCGATGGCCTTCTTCACAGACTTCCGCGTGACGGGTCAGGTCGGGCTGCTCGACTGGTACACCGTGTCGGTTGCGGTCTTCGCGGTGATCCTGTTGGCCGCTCATGGGGCCACCTATCTCGTCTGGAAGACCGAAGGTCAGGTTCACGACCGCAGCCGCGCGCTTGCAAAGCTCCTCTGGGCGGTCGCGACACCCTTTTTTCTCGCCATCACGGTCGAGTCGTGGCTCGTGCGGCCCGACGTGCCCGGGCGCGCGATCGGCAATCCCTTCTGTTGGATCGGAACCCTCGTCGTTGTCGTCTCGGCGCTCGCGCTGGCGTCCGGGCTCGCGAGAGGCCGCGAGCGGCGCGCCTTCGCGGCGTCCAACCTTCTGCTGATCGGGATACTGGCCACCGGCGCGGCTGCAATCTTCCCGGTGATGCTGCACTCGACGCTCGCGCCCGAGAACTCGCTCACTGCCTACAACGTTGCCTCCACGCCCACCGCGCTCTGGCTCGCGTCGATCTGGTGGCCGGTCGCGTTGGCGCTCACGGCCGGCTACGCCCGCTTCGTCTCCTGGCGCTATGCGGGGAAGGTCGTCGTAGAGCGGGACGATCAGCGCGTGTACTAGGCACGGCCCGTGATGCCCTGCGCCGAGCAGCAGCCGGAGTGACTGGGCTCGCTGGGGCCCGGATACTGGCAATCCCAGTCAGCGCAGCCGGTAGCGGATCTGTACTCACTCGGCCCGCTCTGCTCCAGGAGCTCGAGCCTGGGAAGCAGCTGCTCGAAGAACGTGCGCAACTCCAGGCGTCTGCGTCGACGTAGGACTTGGGATTGGTGAACAGATCCTCGGGCGAAAAGCGGCGCGTCATTGCGCATTCCTTCGTGTTCTTGGAGTCACTGGTCGCGGGAGACGTTTGCTCCGATTCGGCAGAAACGTCGCCACCAGCCCCTCCGCATGCTTCTCCACCCAGGCGGCGTCGGTCGGCTCGGCTCCCGTCAGCAGGCGGGCCTCGGGAGCATTCACGTAGGGCAGCGAGGCGGCGCCCACCAGCACGTAGTGAAACACTGCGTCGTCGATGGGCGCCGCGATGCCCGCCTCGCACAGGCGGCGCCAGAGCACGCGAACCGCATCGTAGAGCGGGCGCACGTGGCGCTCGGTCAGCCAGCGCAGCCGTGGGCTGTTGGCGGTCGCCTCGTGCACCATGATCTGGTTCAGCTCGGGGTGCGCAGCAGCGAAGCGCACGAAGCGGCGGATCATCTCGGCGAAGCCATCCGCCAGTGAGTCGGGTGCGCTGGCTCGTCCGGCCCCGACGTCGAGCCCGGTCATGGCTCGGCCGAGCTCCGCGAAGAGATGATCCACGGCGGCCTTCCAGAGCGCCTCTTTCGAGTCGAAGTGGTAGTGGATCTGCGGCTGGTGGGCGTCGGCGCGTTCGGCGATGACGCGGGTCGACGCACCGTCGAACCCCTTCGCCCCGAACTCCACCAGGGCGGCGTCCAGCAGGCGCTCGCGGTTGTCGTCCCGGGAGCGACGTACGCGCGGACGGCGCTTGCTTACTTGGCGCATGACCCGAGCATAGACTATTATCGATCGATACTAAAGCTTCCGGAGAACCGAACATGCAGATCCTCCCGCTATCCCCTGCGCCCTTCAGCGCTCCGACCGACCGCGACATGCTCCCGTCCGAGCGCCGCGAGTTCGTCCGCACCCACCGCACCTGCATCTTCGGTTACGCACGGCGCTCCGATGGGCCGGCCATGTCGGTCGTCTACTACGTGCCGACCGATGGCGACGAGCTCTTGGTCTCCACGATGGGAGGCCGCGCAAAGGCCAAGGCGGTCGCGCGCGACGGAAAGGTCAGTCTCTGCATCCTCGACGAGCGCTGGCCCTTCGCCTACCTGCAGGTCTACTGCGACGCTCGACTCGATACGGACACCGCGTTGGTGGTCGACGTCATGATGGCCGTCGGGGGCCGTATGTCGGGCCAGCCGCTACCGGAGCAAGCTCGCCCGGCCGTCCAGGCGATGGCTGAGAAAGAGCGGCGCGTCGTGCTGCGCTGTCGCCCGTACGAGACCTTTGCGCAACCGCCCCGACACCTGCACCGCAACGACCAGACAGAGCAGCTCACTCACTGGATCACGGGAGGAGTGCCGTGGAACGCGACCGACCGGCCATCGGTGCAGGTTTGACCTCCGTTCGACAGCTCGGGTATCTGGGTCTCGAAGTGAGCGACCTCGCGAAGTGGGAGCGCTTCGCCGTCGACGTGCTCGGACTCGCGCCCGCCGCGCGCCGCGAAGATGGCTCGCTCGCGCTGCGCATGGTCCGGTCGGCGCCACAATTGCGACGGGACATCGGACATGACGCGAACAGCAAATGACGCCCCTCGGATAGCCTTCCGGGCTCTCGACGATCGGGCAGTCGGCGTCGATCGGTCATCGCACCGGGGTGGTATCGGAGTGGCGCGATGATCGGCAGCGAGCCGGTTGTCGGCAACGCCGTCGCGTCACGACCGGAGAGCCGGCGACGCGTGGTGATTCTCGGTGGCGGCTTCGCGGGACTCCATGCGGCGCGGCGGCTTCAGCGGACGTTGGCGCGTCAGGGAGACCTGGAGGTGGTGCTGATCAGCCGGGAGAACTACGTGCTGTTCACCCCCATGCTCCACGAGGTAGCGGCGGGCGATCTCGACCCGGCGGACATCGTCATTCCGCTGCGAAAGATGCTGCGACGGGTTCGGGTGATCCAGGGAGAAGTCACAGACCTCGATCTGCAGGCGCGAGTGGTGCGTTACGCGGTGGGAGTACTGCGACAGCCGCGTGAGCTGACCTACGACCACCTGCTGCTGGCGATGGGGTCGGAGACGAACTACTTCGGGATGAAACAGCTCGAAGCGGCGGCCGTGACGATGAAGACACTCGGCGATGCAGCGCTGCTGCGGAACCGCATGGTCGCGCTCCTGGAGGAGGCGGCACAGGAGACGGACGAAAGCCGGCGGCGGCGATTGATGACCTTCGTGGTGGCCGGCGGCGGTTTCGCAGGCGTCGAGACGGTCGGTGCGATCAACGACTTCCTCCGCGAGACGCTCCGGTACTACCCGGAGCTCGACCAGTCCATGCTGCGGGTGGTGCTGATCCATCCGGGCAAGGTCGTGCTGCCCGAACTGGGCGAGCGCCTGGGCCGCTACGCCCAGGAGAAGTTGCAGCGGCGCGGCCTGGAGCTGCGGCTCGAGACACAGGTCACCGGCTACGAAGACGAGACGGTGAAGGTCGCGCCGGGGGACCCGATTGGCGCGATGTCGTTGATCTGGACGGCCGGCGTCATGCCGGCCGCCGCACTGGGCCCGCTCCCGGTGGACAAGATCAAAGGGCGGATCAAGGTGAACGAGTGTCTCGAAGTGACCGGACACGAAGGCGTCGTGTGGGCCGTGGGGGACTGTGCCGCGGTGCCGGATGGCCGCGGGGGCGTCCATCCGCCGACGGCCCAGCACGGTATGCGGGAAGCGCTCACAGCGGCAAAGAACATCGAAGCTGTCGTCCGGGCCGGCGCGCAGAAGCCCTTCACGTTCGCGACGATCGGGCAGTTGGCGTCGATCGGTCATCGCACGGGGGTCGCGCAGATCCTGGGGATGCAGTTCTCTGGCTTCGTCGCTTGGTGGCTGTGGCGCGGGGTCTACCTGAGCAAGCTGCCGGAGACCTCGAAGAAGGTGAGAGTGGCGATCAAGTGGTCGTTCGACCTCCTCTTCCCGCGAGACATCGAGCAGTTGGTGACGCTGCGGGACGTCGAACGCGTGGAGGAGCTCGGAGCTACGTTGCGCGCCATGCGCGAAGCCGCGGTGCCGGTGGGCAGCGCTGCCTCGCTGCCAAGTCAGCAACAAGCCGACAAGCGACCTTAACCAGTGACGAGTCACGACCGGAACTGATCTGACGCTCCCGGTATGGGAGTCAGTGGATGCCGGCGTGCTCGTAGAGGATGCGGCGCACCTCCTCGATCGTCTCCGGGTTCGCCTGGGTCGAGTGACTGAGCACGGTGGCGTGACGACCGCCCCGCCCTGCGCCATACTGCGCGCCCGCTCTGCCCGACCCCCCGTGGGGCCTGTCCGATTTCTTCCGTGGCGCGGTAGCTGATGCTGTTCTCGGCCTCGGGCGCGAAGGCCTTCGTCGCCTTCTATGACCTGGTCGTGAACCTCTCGACCGACGCGGCGATGATCCCCTGCGCGTTCTGTTCGGTGGTCGAGGCGATTCTGTTCGTGCAGCGCAAGCCGATCTCGCGCGCGCTGCGCATGGGGCCCTTCATGCCCGTGTCGCTGGTCGCGTTCGTGTTCTCGATCTCGACCATCTACGGCGCGGGTCCCGAAGCCGGCATGTGGGCGCTGATCCTGATCCTGCTGGCCGCGCCGGTCTGGGTCTGGCTCAGTGTCTCGGAGGACCGCGCCGCCCGCCCCGAATCTCGCCCCCCGCGACGGGCAACATCACTCCCGCGGTTCTGTCTCGCGCTCTACGCGAGTCACGGTCTGCACATCACACTCATTCAGCGCCTCGCGCGAATGGCCAACCCAGCCCGTCGTCGTCCGGCCGTGGCACTGGCCCGTTCACTGCCAGGTCGGCCGACGTGCATACTTCGGGAACCACGGGCGCCCATCGTGTGTCGCTGCGCCCCGGGGACAATGACTTCGAAAATTGGAGGAGATCGTGATGGCCCATGCGAACAGGGCAGTGAAGCACAAGCAGAATGGCAAGCTTTCCGGGAAGGAGTACGAGCGGGAGCTGGAGAAGCTCCACGTCGAGCTGGTCAAGCTGCAGGAGTGGGTCAAGGCGAAGGGTCTGAAGATCTGCATCGTGTTCGAGGGCCGGGACGGCGCCGGCAAGGGCGGGACGATCAAGGCGATCACCGAGCGAGTCAGTCCGCGAGTATTTCGCGTGATTGCGCTGCCCGCGCCGACCGAGCGCGAGAAGACTCAGATGTACGCCCAGCGCTACCTGCCCCACCTGCCGGCCGCCGGTGAGGTCGTGATCTGGGACCGCAGCTGGTACAACCGCGCGGGCGTCGAGCGCGTCATGGGATTCTGCGAGGAGGCGGAGGTGAAGCGCTTCCTCGAAATGATTCCGGCCTTCGAACGGCTCGTGGTCGAGTCCGGCGTCATCCTGCTCAAGTACTGGCTCGAGGTGAGCATGGAGGAGCAGACCCGCCGACTCGAGGCCCGGATCGACGACGGCCGGAAGATCTGGAAGCTCTCGCCGATGGATCTCCAGTCGTACAGTCGCTGGTACGACTACTCGCGCGCGCGCGATGAGATGTTCACCGCCAGCGATACGTCCTGGGCGCCCTGGTACGTGGTGAAGTCGGACGACAAGAAGCGCGCCCGCCTCAATCTCATCACTCACCTGCTGAGCAGAATTCCGTACAAGAAGGTGCCGCGCGAAAAGGTGAAGCTGCCGGCGCGGCAGAAGCCGCACGGCTACCGCGAGCCGGACTACCCATACAAGTACGTGGCAGAGGAGTTCTGAGGGCGGTCCTTTTCCCGACTATCCAGGAGTGCGAGCAATGACATGATCGGACCGATGCGCGTTCGTTCGTGCGCGCTCTTCGCGCTGACCACGCTTGCCGGCTGCATCCTTGCGCCGACCTGGCGGGCACAGCGCAACGTGACGCTCGAGGACGTGGCGCGCGTGCTCGACGAGCCCTCCGCCACCGAGCGGCCGCTCATGCCGGCCGACGTCCCCGCGATTCCCCTGCGGGTGGGACTTCGGCCGTGTTGCGCGTTCGGCGCGAAGCTCGGCGCGAGCATCGGCCCGATCCCGGTGCCGTTCTTCAGCCTGAGCAACATCATCGGCCTCGACCAGGTGGGTCCGCACACGTACGACGCAGAGCCACTCTCGACCTCGGGAACGTCGAGTAAGAACGCCTTCTTGGAGGAGAACAACGCGCTCCTCTACACCTGCCGCGGCGGCTTCATCGACATTGCCCATGTGCGCGACAACGCGGACTGGACGCTGTTCTTGTCCGCCGCCATCGCCCGTGCCTCGCTCACCGGCGCGACGATCGAGTTACCGAGCGAGGGCGGCGCGCGTCGCCTCCGTCTGCGCCCGCTGCCGCCGGACCTCGTCGAGCGCTATGGCCTCCGACGGGTAGCAGTCAGCGTCGGCGAGTGGCTGGCCTTCGAGCTGTCGATCTGGCACGAGATTGCAACCACCTACGGGTGGTCGGCGATGGAGCTCTATCCAGAGTATGTCTCCGCATTCTCCCCGGAGGACCTCTACTCGAACCTGCTGGGCACCAAGATCGCGGGTGGGCTTCTCGTGAACGCGGGCGAGGTCGAGACGGACGTCCTGTACGATCTGCACATGAACAAGTGGCTCCGAACCACGCTCGGGTATCTCCAACCCGTGAGCGCTGACGCGGGAGCGGAGGCCATGGCGCTCGTCGACGGCGTCTGGTGGGACTCACGCGCCCGCCTGCCCGATCCACTGCTCGTGCTCCGCCGCAGTACGGAGGCCGGGGCGGAGCTGACGCCATGGACCGTCTCGCGCGCCTATGCGTCGCCCGCGATTCAAGCGTGGGTCGACCGGCATTGCGGCGGCGGTGAGCGCCCACTGGCGCTTCGGCGCGGCCATGCGATCGGCGGGCACGAATTCAAAGACATGGCCACGCTCGAGATCGACGTCCACGTGCCCGATCCGTTTCCGTTCCCGCGGGCGGGGTCGACCCGGATCACGCAGGAGGACTTTCCGGTCGTGCTCGAGGCCGTCCGCCGCCTCGCGATCGAGCGGCTCGGGCCCGACGCGCTCCGGCCGGAGCGGACCGCCCGGTGACGCCGCGTCCAGCTCGAGTCAGGCCCCACCTCCACTGAGTGTGGACCCCGGGGTCGTTGGTTCCTATTGGCACAAATAGTGACTGGATGTCTCACGCTCATGAGCCGCCGCTCCCGATCTTGTCGGGACGCTTCCTTTTCTCTTGCACTCTGCGCACGCCGGAAAAGAATGGGCCGAAGCGATCGAAGAGTCCGAACAACGAGCCTTCCGCGCTGGTTGCGAGCGTGGACCAGCGCGGCAAGAAGGAGCAGACATGAGGAAGTCTGGGGGCCTTACAGTTGCTTTGGCGATCGGGACACTGGCCTTCGCTGCAGAGGTTGGCGGTCAGGAGAAGGAGACCACCGTGGCTGACGTCGGCCGCAAGGTCTTCGAGCAGTACTGCGCGAGCTGTCATGGGGTCGACGGAAAGGGCGGCGGTGAGTTCGCAACGTATCTGAAGACGCCGCCGCCGGACTTGACGCAAATCGCGAAGCGCCACGGTGGAACGTTCCCGGAGACCAAGCTCGCCGACTGGATCGACGGGAGAGAGCCGTTCCCCGGACACGGGACCAGGGAGATGCCGATCTGGGGTCAGCGCTTCGGATCGATGGTCGGAGAAACCACGGGAAAGCAGGCCTCGATCCGCCAGGAGTCGATCCTGCTGATCGCGTACCTCCGCTCGATCCAACAGAAGTAGCCGCGCTCACCTCACCTGTGGGAACGCTCTGAGCTCGCGCCCCTCGGAGACGCGGCTGCGCACGAACCTCACTCCGGACGATCGGCACCAGGGCCGAACTCGCGTAGATTCTGTTCTCTCACCACCGCCACGATGGCGGGGTAGTCGTCCTGAGTCACCGCGCGATGCATCGAATCGAAGGGAGGCTGTTTCGCGAGCTCGGGGTCGACCTCGATCTCGAGCCTCGCCAACGTCCGGAGCGGCGTGCCGTCGAAGCTCGAGTTCGTCGTCAGCGGCAGCGGGCTCGGCCAGTTGCCACACTCGCGTAGCAGCGCTTCGCGCAGGTCATCCGATGCCAGCGACCGGGGGACGACCCACGGGGTGAACGTGTCGCCGCTCGAGATGGCGCGGCGCAGCAGAACGCTCGGGTCGGGAAGTCGCACGCTGGACTGCCACCAGACTCCGTCCAGGTTCTGCATCGCCTCGATCGCCGTCTCCTTGGAGATCGGTCTCAGGGCGGCGAGCACCGCCCTGAACCACGCGTCCGCGCTCCGCTCGTAGATGACTTCGGAGCGAACCCCGCCCGCGAAGGCCGTGGCGACCGCGATCTTGGAGCCGAGGGCGTTCGAGTAGAGGTCCTCCGGAGAGAACGCGGAGGCCTTCTCGGAGAAGCCAGGGAAGTACTCCCAGCCGTACCAGGTGGCGATCTCGTGCCACAGGCCGAGCTGAACCGCGAGCCATTGCGCGAGCGCGGCCGTGAGCGCCAGCGGATCGTGCGTGCGGAGGAACTCGGGATCGATCCTCTGGAGCACAACGCGGCGCTTGCCCGCCTCGTTCGAGAGCTGGATCGTCGCGCCCGACGCGAGCTGCTCGAACAACCTGGAGCCGAGGTAGGTCGTCCAGTCCGCATAGTCGCGCACGTGCGCGGTGTCGATGAACCCACCGCTGCAGGTGTAGACGAGACCGTTGTTCTCCTCGCTCACGAGCTCGCCCTGGCTTCCCAGGTTGACCACGCCGCTGTCGTAGTCGTGGGGTCCGATCTCGTCGACGGTCTTCAAGTTGGTGATGGTGTAGCCGAGGATCGGTAGGAACGCGTAACGCAGCTTCAGCTTGTAGCCGAAATCGCAACACGGTCGCAGATGCTGGGGCGGCGGGATCTCCGGCACTCCTAGCTGTCGCATTCGCTTGTACAGAGACTCGGTCGACGCCTCGTCGAGCAGGAGCGCCGCGTCGGCGGGGGTCGGGGTCTCCGGGGTCAGCCACCGGATCGCCACCGCGCAGCCCACCGTCAGGAGCGCAGCGGCAGCGGCCAGAGCTAGTCGCGACCCCGTCATCGCGAGCGCCGGCTCGGGTCGCCGTCGTCGGGGAACTCCCAGCCAAAGCCCCAGCGCCAGGGCAGCGGCATCAGGCCCGGCCCACCCACTCGCACGCCCAAGTACATCCAGCGCGAGAGCCAGGCATGCCCGAGCTGGGCCACGCACTGCTCCAGCCGCTCATCCGCTCTCTCCCGCTCCTCCGAGCTGCCGCCGCACCAGTACTCCACATCGTGCTGTACGCAGCACTCCGCCCAATCGCCGTCGGCGAACGCGGAACAGCCGTCGGTCACGAAAGGCTTTGGGGGGCTCTGACCCGTTCGCTGGATGCACAAGGAGCCGGCGCGATCGGCGAGCTGCTGCGCCGCGATAGGGTCGTCTCGGTAGGGAGAGACGGTGTCACTGGTGTGGGCGCAGGCCAGGAGTCCGAGCCCGAGCAAGGGTACGGGCCATGCGAGGGTCGAGCCGCAGGCCCGCATCGTCCACTGCAGGCGGCTCGCCCGAGCGCCTCTGCCCATCGCGGCGAAGCATAGCCCCGACACGGGCCTCGCGAGCGCAAGCCAGAATGGCACAAGGACGATGGGCCGCGGTCGCACGAATCTGCCGGAGCGAGTCCTGCTAGACCCCCAGATCCTTGCGGCAGGCCTCGCTGAAACGGCGAAGGATGTCGAGCTGCGCGATTCGTCCACGCGCCAGCACCTCATGGATGTTCTTGTCCGGGCCCTCATAGAGCTCGATGATCCGCTCGATGACCTCCACTGCAGTGGAGAGCACGAGCGGGGACGCGAAGAGTCTCAGCTTGCTGACCAGCGCGTAGGCATTCACGAGCTTCGAGACGTCGTCGAGCTTGTGAGTCAGGGCATCGGTGAAGAGCCTCGAGGCTTCGTCGATGAACTGCCCGGAGATGTGCTCCTTCCGGGCGATCTCCCGCGTGTAGCGCTCTGTACGGCTCTGCACGCTCAGAGTGAGCCAGGTCGTCGCGACGGACGAAAACGCACCGACTGCGGATCCCGCGAGGACCGCGACAGCGGAAAAGTAAGAGTCGTTCATGGCTCAGGCCTCCTTCCGCGCGCTCACCACGGCAGCAGAGTGAAATAGGGCGAGTGCTTCACCTGCACGTCGCTCGGCGTATTCGACAGCTCGACGAGCTCCTCGGACCATTGGACGAAGATCTCGTGGACGTTCCCGTACCATGTCATCGAACGCACGTCGACGACGCGCATCGGGCCGATCTCGCGATCCGCGCCCATCGCGACGACCTCGCCCGTGCCGCCGTCGCGACCGCGCATCTCGAACGCGACAGACCCCTGGTCCGTGAATGCCGCGAGCGTCGCGGCCGGAATTCCGATCTCGAGTGGCGCAGCCCAGGCAGCGGTGGCGAGGATTCCGAGTCCGGCTTTGTTCGGCACCAGCTCGACGAGCGCCGTCTCGACCACGAGGGTCTCCGCGTCGACGCCGGAGGCGTCCTCGAGCACTTGGAAGTGGTGCTTCGGGTCGTCGCGGAACGCCTTTGCGATGTCGTCGTGGAACTCGATCGCGAGCTCCGCGATGTCTTTCTTCACGTCGATCGTGCGCACGTTCAGCCGCTGCCAGAGGGTCATCTCGAGCACGTGGCGGGTGTCGACCGCGGCGACGTACAGCTTGTGATAGTGACTCCAATCGAAGGTCGGCGAGAGCCAGACGCGGTCGAAAGGATCCCGCTCCGGGTGCGGCGACATCTTCTCGGGATGCTCGAGGTAGCCGGTGTCGGGGGCCGGCGACGCCGCGAGGACCTTCTCCTCGAGCTTGTCCGTGGTCTTGCACGAGGCAAGCACGAACATCGCACAGAGCAAAAACGCCCTCGCGCTCGGGTTCATCTCACCGGGCAGTCTATCGCAGCGGCGGATCGGCAGGCGACATGCTAGTCGTCGTGCCAGCCCGCGAGGTGGTCCGGTGCCCTCACGCCGTGTGACTGCCTCTCCTCGGCATCCGTGTACGCCCCGCGCGCGGCGAGGCTGTTGCAACGCGCGCGGTGGCAGAACACCCGCTGCGCCGCGGCGACTTTCTCGGGCTTGCCGAGCCACGTCGCGAGCGCCGCATCCTGAAGCGCGCGCCCGTACGAAAAGGTCAGCGCCCAGGGCTTCGGCCCCTCGGCGCGGTTGATTGCGTCGAGGTGCCGAGTGGCGAGCACATCGTTCTGGCCGCCGGACAGGAAGACGACGCCCGGGACGGCCGGCGGCACGTGGCGCCGCAGGCAGCGCAGCGTTACCTCCGCCACCTGCTCGACGGAGGCCTGTCTGGGACAGGCCGCACCGGCGACCGCCATGTTCGGCTTGAGCAGCATGCCCTCGAGCCGGACCTCCTGCTCGAAGAGCGCGGCGAAAACGGCGTGCAGCACTCGGCCCGTCGCCTCTTCGCAGCGCTCGATCGAGTGTGTCCCATTCATCAGCAGCTCGGGCTCGACGATGGGCACGAGACCCTGCTCCTGGCAGAGGGCCGCGTAGCGCCCCAGGGCGTGGGCGTTGGCGGCCACGCACCCCGAGCTCGGAAGCACGTCGCTCACGTCGAACACCGCGCGCCACTTGGCGAAGCGCGCCCCCAGCTCCCGGTACTCCGCGAGCCGCTCGCGCAGCCCGTCGAGGCCTTCAGTCACGTGCTCGCCCTCGAACCCGGCCAGCGGCTTCGCGCCCCGGTCGACCTTGATGCCGGGAAGCATGCCGAGGTGGCTGCACTCGGAGGCGAGCCGCAACCCCCCGGAGGCCTGCTGGCGGATCGTCTCGTCATGCAGGATCACGCCGCTGATGAACTCACTGGCTCCGGGCGTTGTGAGCAGCATCTGACGGTAGTCTCGCCGGCTCTCTGGAGTGGACTCGATCTTCAGCGCGTCGAAGCGCTTGGTCAGCGTGGGCACGGTCTCGTCAGCGGCGAGCAACCCCTTGCCGCGCGCCACCAGAGCGGCGGCCGTTCCTTCCAGCTCGGACTTCGTCACGGCATCGACCTCGCGTTCAACGGGGCGTTCCAGATCTTCACTGCGGGAATGCCTCGGTAGTAACCGAGGACGTTCAGCGTCGAAGTGTCGAGGAGGAAGTGACCTCCCTCGGTCGGTGCCAGCCCGATCCAGCGCGCCGCGAAGACCCGGAAGACATGGCCGTGCCCGAATAGCGCGACACGCCCTGCGACTGCGCGGACCTTGCCGATCAGCCGATCGACGCGGGCCCCGACTTCGCCCGGGCTCTCGCCGCCGGGGCACCCGTCGGCGAAGATCATCCAGCCTGGGGCCCGGCGCTGGATCTGCTCGGGCGTCAGCCCCTCGTACTCGCCGTAGCGCCACTCCATCAGGTCCGGATCGGCCTTCACGCGATCCCCGAGACCGGCCAGCTCGCACGTCTCCTGCGCGCGCTGCAGCGGGCTCGCCAGCACCAGGCTGAAGTTCAGTCCCGCGAGCAATGGCTCGAGCTGCTTCGCTGCTCTGCGACCCTTCTCCGTCAACGGGATGTCGGTGACTCCCGTGTGCTGGCCGGAGAGGCTCCATTGCGTTTCGCCGTGGCGGATCAGAAAGACCTCCGTCGCGCTATGAGACCGGGCAGGCCCTGACATTCCAGATTTCCTTCGCGTACTCGGCGATGGTGCGATCGCTCGAGAACTTGCCAGAGGCGGCCACGTTCTGGATCGCCTTGCCACTCCACGCCTGCGGATCCGCGTACAGCGCGACGAGTCGCGCGTCCGCCTCGAGATAGGACCGCAGATCCGCGAGGTGCATGTAGTAGTCCCCGTGCGCGAGCAGCGCGTCTCGCAGCGGGGCGAACACGCCGGGCTCGTTCGGGCTGAAGTGGTCGGAGAACACGAGGTCGAGCGCCGCGCG
>DATKAO010000120.1 GCA_035498015.1 Myxococcota bacterium | reverse complement strand
CGGTGCCGGATCCGGCAGGGCTCGCCCGCCGCCGGCGCGAGATCGAGCGAGGCCAGGTGGTACACGAGCTCGAAGCGCGGCTCGCGCCCGAGATAGTCCACGCAGGTCAGGTCCACCAGCAGGTTGAAGGCCAGTGCGCCGTCGTCGCGCAGCCGCTGCAGACACTCGCGCGCCCGCGCCTCCGGCACGAGCACCGTCGCGTCGCCCTGGTGCGCGTGCGTGTCGAGCACGTCGGCGCCGAGCAGCGCGCGCACCTTTGCGAGCAGCTCTTCCGCCGCCGACATCAGCGCGCGTAGTCCCGGCGGATCAGGTCGAGCCGGCGGCCGAGCTGCTGCTCGGTGCGCAGCAGGTCCTTCATGTGCCACAGCATCGCGCCGCGCTCATAGGTCGCGAGCTCGACGTCGCGGCTCATCACGATCGCCTCCTCGGGGCAGGCTTCTTCGCACAGGCCGCAGAACATGCAGCGCGACATGTCGATGTCGAACACCGACGGAATGCGCTCGATCGCGTCCGGCGTCTCGGCCGGCAGGATCGTGATGCAGTCCGTGGGACAGGCGAACTCACACAGCCCGCACGCCACGCACTTGGGCTCGCCGCTCTCGAGCTGCACCAGCACGGGGTGGCCGCGGAACGCGTCGGAGTAGTCGAGTCTCTGCTCGGGGTACTGCACCACGAAGGTCGACGGCCGGCCGACCATGTAGCCCCAGAAGTTCCGGAAGAAGACGCGCGCGGTGACTGCCAGGCCCACGAAGATCGTCGGCAGATACAGCCGCTCGGCCCAGCCGAGCCGCTCCGCGCGACGAACCTTGACCACCTTGCCCGGCACTCGTCCCTCGACCCCCCGAGTCGCGCGCGATTATACGGAAGGGGTCGTCGGATTCAACGTGCGCGCGCCGGATTCCGCTGCTTTGGCCAGCTTTTCCGCGCGGTACGAGGAGCGGACGAGCGGCCCCGAGAACACCTCGTCGAAGCCGAGCCCGCGCGCCTCGTCGGCCCAGGCGTCGAACTCCTCGGGCGTGACCCAGCGCGCGACGGGCAGGTGCTTGGGGCTGGGCGCGAGGTACTGGCCGATCGTGAGCAGCCGGCAGCCGTGCGCGCGGATGTCGCGCAGCGCGCTGCGGATCTCGTCTGCCATCTCGCCCAGGCCGAGCATGAGGCCCGTCTTGGTCGGGATTTCGGGCCGCAGGCGCGCGGCGTTCGCGAGCAGCGCGAGCGAGCGGTCGTAGCGCCCGGCCTTGCGCACGGGACGCTGCAGGCGCTCGACCGTCTCGAGGTTGTGATTCAACACGTCGGGCGAGGCCGCGAGCACGGTCTCGAGGGCAGGCAGCGAGCCCTTGAAGTCGGGGATCAGCACTTCGACGCGGCAGCCGGGCGCGTGCGCGCGGATCGCGGCGATCGTGTGCGCGAAGTGCTCGGCGCCGCCGTCCTCGAGCTCGTCGCGCGCCACGGCAGTCACGACCGCGAAGCGCAGGCCGAGCTCGCGGATCGCGTGCGCCACGCGCGCGGGCTCGCCGGGATCCAGCGGCCCCGGCCGCCCGGTGGCCACGTCGCAGAAGCCACAGGCGCGCGTGCACTGGTTGCCGGCGATCATGAACGTGGCGGTGCCGTGGGCCCAGCACTCGCCGAGGTTCGGGCAGGCCGCGGACTGACACACCGTGTGGAGCTTCTCCTCGCGCACCAGCGTGAGCAGCCGCTCGAGCTGCGGCGTTTGCTGGTAGCGCACGCGCATCCACGGCGGCCGCGCGGGCGCGCTCACGCGAACACCTTGCGCAGGCCGCGCTCGACGGCCTCGGTGACTGCCGTGAAGTCGACCGCCCGGCCCAGCACGCTGGCCATGCTGACCATCTCCACGCCCGCGAGCCCGCACGGCACGATCGCGCCGAAGCGGCCCAGGTCACAGTCGACGTTCAGCGCGAAGCCGTGCAGCGTGCGCCAGTCGCGCACGCCCACGCCGATCGACGCGATCTTCCGGCGCGCGTCGAGCCACACGCCGGCGAAGCCGGGCCGCACGTGGCCCACGATGCCGAACTCCGCGAGCGCCCCCGTCAGGACGGACTCCAGGTCCCGCAGGTAGCGGTGCAGGTCCGAGCCGTGGCGGCGCAGGTCGAGGATCGGGTAGCCCACGAGCTGGCCCGGCCCGTGCCAGGTCACGTCGCCGCCGCGACTCACTCGGAACACCTCGTAGCCGTTCTCCTGCAGCACGGCGTCGCTCGCGAGCGCGTTCTCGGGCCTGGCGCCGCGGCCGAAGGTCACCACGTCGGGGTGCTCGAGCAGGAGCACCGTCTCGCGCGCCTCGCCGCAGCGCAGCGCCTCGCGCAGCGACTCCTGCAGCGCGAGCGCGTCGCCATAGGGCACACGGCCCAGGCGGCGGACCTCGAGCGACTCAGTGACTGAGATCGTTTCCATCCTGAGCGAGGTCGCGCGGAGACTCGATCAGCTTCTTGATCTCCGCCAGGAAGTGGGCGGCGCGCACGCCGTCGATCACGCGGTGGTCGACCGCCAGGCCGAGCGTGGTCATCGCGCCGATCTCGATCCGCCCCTCGCGCACCACCGGCCGGTCGCCGATCGAGGCGACCGACAGGATCGAGCTCTGGGGCGGCGTGATGATCGCGTAGAAGCGGTCCACGCCGAACATGCCCAGGTTCGAAATGGTGAACGTGCCGTCCGCGTAGTCCGCGGGCTGCAGCTTGCGCATGCGCGCGCGCTGGATCAGCGAGTTCGCCTCCTCGGCGAGCTGCCACACCGTGCGTCCCTGACAGTCCTTCACCGTCGGCGCGACCAGCTCGTCCTGCACGTCGACGGCGAGCCCGACGTTGATCGCGTCGTAGAGCGCAATGTCGTTCTCCTCGGGCCGGTAGGTCGCGTTGACCCACGGGTGCCGCTCGAGCGCGACCGCCGCTGCCTTCAACATGAGGTGCGTGTAGGTGAGTCGCGGGCGCTTGTCGCCGGCGTCGCGGTTCAGCTGATCGCGCAGGTCGCGCAGCGCCTCGGTCGCCACGTCCATCTGGATGTAGAAGTGCGGCGCCTCGGCCTTGCTGCGCACCATGTTGCGGATCAGCGCCTTGCGCTTCTGCGACAGCTGCACCGTGCCCCGGTACAGCACCGACTCGCGCTCCTTGGAGTGCGCCTTCTCGCGCTTCCAGTGCGCCAGCAGGTCGGACTTGGTGATGCGGCCGCCCGGTCCGCTGCCCTTCACGGCCTCGAGGTCGGTGCCCTCTTCGCTCGCCATCTTCAGCGCGAGCGGAGTGGCGCGCACGCCGTCGGAGTCCGGAGCCTGGCCCTCGAGCTGGGCGAGATACGCCTCGAGGTCCGCGACCAGGATCGCGCCGGCCGGGCCGCTGCCGGTGACTTCCGACAGGTCGATCGACCTCTCCTCGGCGATGCGGCGCGCGCGCGGCGTCGCGCGCAGCCGGTCGTCGTCGGGCGCGAACACCGGAGTCACTCGCTCGCCGGGCGGCGCCGGCGGCAGCTCCACGCGCGCCGGTGCCGGCGCGGGGGACGCGGGGCGCGGCGCGGGTGCGGGCTTCGGAGCCGCGGCGGGCGCCGCAGGTCGCGGAGCCGCGGGCGCGGGCGCCGCCGCAGCGGCCGCCTTGGGCTGCGCCGCCTCGGGCGCAACGGCAGTCACTGCGTCCTCGGGCTCGCCCGGCAGGCGCAGCACGGCGATCAGCGTGCCCACCGGCACGGTCGCGCCCGCCTCGACCACGATCTGCGCCAGCGTGCCCTCGGTGTAGGCCTCGAACTCCATGTCGGCCTTGTCGGTCTCGATCTCGGCGAGCACCTCGCCGCGCTTCACCTTGTCGCCGACCTTCTTGCGCCAGGCGATGAGCCGGCCCTCTTCCATCGTGTCCGAGAGCTTCGGCATGCGGATTTGCTTGGGCATCGGGAGTGTCTCCGAGCTAGAGCGTGATCTTGAGGACGGCGTCGACGATGCGCTGCGCGTCGGGGAGCGCGAGTCTCTCGAGGTTCGAAGCGTAGGGCGTGGGCACGTTGGCGGCGCCCACGCGCTGCACCGGCGCCTCGAGCTCGTAGAACAGCGCCTCCTGGATCTGCGACGAGATCTCGGCCCCCACGCCCACCTTGCGCCAGCCTTCCTCGGCCACGACCGCACGCCGCGTGCGCATGACCGAGGCGAGGATCGTATCCAGGTCGAGCGGGTCGAGCGTGCGCGGGTCGACGACTTCCGCCTCGATGCCCTCGGCCGCGAGCAGCTCGGCGGCCTTCAGCGCCTCGTGCACCATCTTGGACCAGGCCACGATCGTGACGTCGCGGCCGGGACGCTTGATGTCGGCCACGCCGAACGGCAGGAGATACTCCTCGTCGGGCACCTCGCCCTTGGTGTTGTAGAGCATCTCGTGCTCGATGAAGAGCACGGGGTCGTCGCAGCGGATCGCGGTCTTCAACAATCCCTTGAGGTCGTAGGGCGTCGAGGGCAGCACCACGCGGATGCCCGGGGCGTTGACGAACCACGACTCGATCGAGTGCGAGTGCTGCGCGCCCTTCTGCGTGCCGCCGCCGGCCGCGGCGCGAATCACCAGCGGCAGGTGCACCTGCCCGCCGAACATGTAGCTGATCTTCGAGGCGTGGTTGATGATCTGGTCCATCGCCACGATGCCGAAGTTGAGCGTCATCAGCTCGGCCACGGGCCGCAGCCCGGTCATGGCAGCGCCGATCGCCACGCCGATGATCGCGGCCTCGGCGATCGGAGTGTCTCGCACGCGGCGCGCGCCGAACTCGGCCATGAGTCCCTCGGTCGCGCGGAACGTGCCGCCGACCAGACCCACGTCTTCGCCCAGGATGAACACTCGCTCGTCGCGCGCCATCTCCTCGGCGAGCGCGCGCTGAACGGCCTCGTAGTAGCGCAGCTCAGGCAACGGGACCCTCCACGTACAGGTCTTCGTACAGCGCTTCGGGCGAAGGGCGCGGGCTCGCCTCGGCGAAGCGCATGGCGTCCTCGACCGTCTCGTTCACTTCCTGCTGGATCTGCTCGAGCTTCGCGCGGTCCACGATGCCCGCCTCGAGCATCGACTTCGCGAGCCGGGGGATCGGGTCGCGCTTCTTCCACAGCTCGGCCTCGGCCACGCTGCGGTATTTCCCCGCGTCGGTCATGGAGTGACCCTGGTAGCGGTAGCAGCGCGCCTCGAGCAGCACCGGCCCGCCGCCCTGGCGCGAGAATCTGACCAGCTCCTCGCATTTCTCGCGCACCGCGAGCACGTCCATGCCGTTCACGACGTGGCCCGGAATGCCGTAGCCCTGGGCCTTCTTGTAGATCTCGTTGAACGCCGACGAGGTGCGCACGTCGGTGCCGATGCCGTAGAAGTTGTTCTCGCAGACGAAGATGACTCCCAGGTTCCACAGCTTGGCCATGTTCAGCGCCTCGTGGAACACGCCCTGGTTCGAGGCGCCGTCGCCGAAGAAGTTCATGACCACGCGGTCCTGCTGCTGCATTTGCATCGACAGCGCTGCGCCCACGCCGATGGGCAGGTTGCCGCCCACGATGCCGTAGCCGCCGAGCATGTACTTCGACGCGTCGAAGAAGTGCATCGAGCCGCCCTTGCCCTTGCAGATGCCCGTGGAGCGCCCGTAGAGCTCGGACATGAGCGCGCGCGGCGAAGTGTCTCGACACAGCGCGTGCGCGTGGACGCGGTAGGTGCCGATCACGTAGTCGTCGTGGTTCAGCGCCGAGATCGAGCCCGTCGCCACGGCCTCCTGGCCGATGTAGAGGTGCGTGAAGCCGCCGATGAAGCCGTCGGCGTAGGCCTCCGCGACGCCTTCCTCGAAGCGACGGATCAGCACCATCTTGCGGTACATCGTGAGTTGGTCGGCTGCTGCAATCGCCATCAGAGCTCGAACTCCGCCGCTTCCAGCACGCGCGCCACGCGGTACAGGAAGCTGTTGCCAGTGACCCCGTCGATGATGCGATGGTCGTAGGAGAGTGCCAGATACATCATGGGATGGATCGCGATCGTCTCCTCGCCGGCGTTCTCGAGCACCACGGGGCGCTTCTTCACCTCGCCCATGCGCAGGATCCCCACCTGCGGCTGGTTGATCACCGCGAACCCGTAGAGGTTCCCCTCGCGCCCGGGGTTCGACACCGTGAAGGTACCGCCCGCGAGATCGTCCGCCCCGATCGAGCGCTCGCGCGCCCTGGTGGCGAGCTCGTTGACCGCCTCGGCGATCCCCACGAGTGACAGCCGGTCCGTGTCGCGAATCACCGGCACGAGCAGACCGCGCTCGGTCTCGACCGCCACGCCCACGTGGATGCCGGCGCGCTCCACGATCGAGTCACCGACCACCGCCGAGTTGATGCGCGGGTAGTCGTGCAGCCCGCGGACCGTGGCCGCGACCACGAAGGGCAGGAACGAAAGCCCGAAGCCGTGCTCGGCTTCGAACTCCTTCTTCTTGCGCTCGCGCAGCCGCGCGAGCTTGGACAGGTCGACCTCGGCTACGGTGCCGACGTGCGGCGAGACCACGTGCGAGACCACCATGTGCTCGGCGATGCGCCGGCGGATGGCAGTGAAGGGAATCACCTTGTCCTCCGGGGTCACTCGGTGCGTCGGCACCTTCATGCGGCCCAGGAACTCGAGCAGCGTGCCGGGCGCCGCGGAGGCCGGCGCAGCCTCGGCGGCCGGGGCCGGCGCAGCCGCGGGTGCGGCGCGGGCAGTCACGTCGGCCTTCATCACGCGGCCGCCGGCGCCCGAGCCGGCGACGCCCGCGAGGTCGATGCCCTGCTCTTCCGCGACGCGCCGCGCGACCGGAGACACGCGC
>DATKAO010000119.1 GCA_035498015.1 Myxococcota bacterium | reverse complement strand
GGCACGCACGGCGACGACCGCGCCAACCTCGAGAAGCTCCTGCGCGAGCTCGCGCGCGCCGAGAACCGCCGCGCGCGCTTCGTGTGCACCGTGGCCGTGTCGGAGCCCGACGGCGAGGTGACCGCCACCGCCCGCGGCACGTGCGAGGGCGCGATCGCGCTCACCCCGCGCGGCGCCGGCGGCTTCGGCTACGACCCCATCTTCCTGCCCGACGGGGCCCACGGCCGCACCATGGCCGAGCTGACCTCGGACGAGAAGGGGCGCCTGAGTCACCGCGGCCAGGCGCTGCGCCGGATCGCGCCCTTCCTGCGCGAGGTGCTCTGAACGGTCGGGCAGGGTAGGCTTGGCCCTGGAGGAAACCCCCAGGATGAGCACCCAGCCCAGGATCGAGGTCGGCTTCCAGGCATTCGTCTCCGATGGCGGCGAGGAGTTCGGCGCCGTGCGCGAGGTCTCGCGCGAAGACGTGATCGTGTACGTCGAGAACTCCGGTGACTTCCGCATCCCGCTCGCTGCCGTGAAGGCCGTCCACTCCAAGAAAGTCGTCTTCGACTGCGGGAAGCTCGACCCGAACCTGCGCCGCGCGATCGGCCACGCCCACGACTCCGAGGTGCCCGGTCTCTGATACACTCGTGACCCGAGGGAGAGCGGGTCGTGAGTCGGATCTCGAGGATCGCGTGTCTAGCGCTGGTGGCGTGTTTCAGCGCCGCGCCCGCCTTCGCCGGCAAGGTCGCCAAGATCGACCTGACCGCCTATCTCGACGGCCACCCCCAGCAGGGTGACTTTCGCGTCTACGCGCGCGACGACGGCGCGAGCGTGATGGCCCAGGTGCTCCAGGCCGTCGAGCTCCCGAAGTCCACGGTGTTCGAGTCCCAGTACGACGAAGACGGCCAGACCGAAGTCGACGTGAACGAGCTGGTGCACGGCAAGGAGGCGCGCGTCGGCACGATCGCGCTCGAGCCCGACATCGCCCTCGTGATCGCCAAGCCGAAGAAGGTCGAGTCCTTCGTGTTCGTCCCCGGCAAGCCGCAGAAGTACAAGCTCGGCTTCAAGATCCTGTACCAGGCGCAGAAGGCAGGGAAGGCGACGCTGGCAGGGTTCACGACCTTCGTGGGGTTCGTGATGGCGGTTCCGGGAGCGGGCCAAGTCTTCGGAGACTTCAACCCGACGCCCTTGGGCACGATGCCCGTCGCCCAGTTCCACCGCGAGCAGACACTCACGTTCAAGGTCGGCAAAGACACCTTCGGCACGAGCTCGGTGAGCGACTACTGGGTGACCCTCGAACGCGGCACCGTCCGCCGCGAGTACATGGCCCAGTCATTCGAGAACGGCGTCCCGACCTCGACCTTCGGCCCCTACGTGTACACGCTCGACCACGGCGAGGAAGCCGGGGTCCCGTTCCCGTAGCCGCTTAGCGGGATCGGCCCCCGCGCGTTAGCCTGCTCTGCACCGGGGCGTAGCGCAGCTTGGTAGCGCGTCTGCTTTGGGAGCAGAAGGTCGTCGGTTCAAATCCGACCGCCCCGACAGGACTTACGCGACTCAGAAACCTCGGCGTGGTGCCAGTGTGGTGCCAAACTCTGAGAACGCTCTCGCTTCGCTGAGACCCCTCGTGCCTTCAGGGAGTGCCGGGCGCGCAGTAATTGCCGTACGGAGTTCGATCGGTGACGATCCTCGCGTTGGGCTCGAGCTGACGCAGCTCGACGGCGTGTGCGCGAGCCGCGTCTGCGTCTGCCTGGCGGCCCGCCTTGCGCAGCGCGATCGCGTACTCGTCGACTTGCTGAGCCGTGGCTGCGGGATGATGCGAATTCTTGCCCTGGATCCGCTCGATCTCGCTGAAACCGCGCTCGTAGTAGTCGATCGCCTTGGCCCACTGGCCTCGGTCGTAGGCCATGCACGCAAGCTCGAACAGTGACATGTACGTGGGGCCATTCGTGCTCGTGTCGAGCTGGTTCGCGAGCAGGAGCTCCCGCTCGGCCTCGTCGAAGCGGCAAGTCGCGCCGGCTGCGCGTCCGAGATTGTAGTGGCGCATCGCGAGATCGGTGTCTGCGGCTCGGGCAGCCTCCGCCTGGCTCACGGCTAGTCGCCAGTTCGCGTAGGCTGATTCCCAACGCCCCACGTGCTCGTCGTTCGCCGCAGCCTGGAAGGGATCCGCGGCGCAGCCGGCGAGAAGACCGAGCAGGGGGCAGAGTGAGACGAGGCGCGTGTGTCGGCGAGTCACGGCTTCTTGCAGTCCTTCGGATAGTGTTCCGCGACGGTCGCCGGAAGCTCGCCCGGGTGATCCGCGCGGATCTGCGCGCTCTCCTGACGCAGCGCCGTCGCGCGCGCGCCGCCTCCGGTTTGCTCGAGCGCCGTCGCGAAGTCGTCGAGCTCGTCCGCGAATGCGATCGGGTCGGCGCGGTCGACGGCCACCTTTCGCAATGCGGGAATCTCGCGCTCGTACCAGTGGACCGCCTCCGTGTACTGCCCGGTGTCGAGGTCCAGGCGCGCGAGCTCGACCAGCACGACGACCTGCATCTTGGGGCGGGGAGCCGCGAGCTGCTCCTCGAGCTCGAGGGACCGCTGAAACGAGGTGCGCGCTTCGTCGTAGTAACACTGGTGCCCGATGGCCTTCGCATATTCGAAGAGTGACGCCGACTCGCTTTCCGGGCCGAGCCTGCCCCTCTGCGCGTTGGTCACCGCGCGCGAGAAGCAGCGGCTCGCTCCGTCACGGTTGCCCGCTCGGGACTCCGCGAGCCCGCACTCGTAGTAGCTATCGTATTTGACCTGGCTGAACGGCATCCCGCAGTCGGCAAGGAGCGTTGCGAAGAGCGCGCACAGGAAGGCGCCGCGCTGCCCCGAGTGGCTTCTCATCGCGGGCGAATATACGCTACGCGAAGAAGAGTTCACCGACGGCAGGCGGAAGCCGCTCGCAGACAGTCGCAGCTTCCGATGACTCATGTCCACGCCTGCGAGTAGAGATGGAAGCGAGAGACTCGAGCTGTTCTCGACCGGTCCGCGGCGGGCGCGCCGCGGGCAGCCGGACCTGGGCGGGCGAACGATCCGCAGGTGATGGAGGGCTGAGCCGCCTGTCCCCCGCTTCCTGAACCGGTGGGTCAGAGAAAACCTTCACCACCGGCGCCACGATGTCTTCCAGCCGACCACTGTAGTTCGAATGGTCACAAAGAAACGAGCCTGGGTCTCTGTGGTATCTGCATTTTTCCTGGCCTTGGCGTGGTCTGCTGCCGCCGCGGTCACAGTGACGGTCACCGGGCAGACACCCGGACCGACGCCGTTCATCAGCAACGTCCAGCTGGTCGTGAGCGAGCCGAGTGCGTTGAAGAGCATCCAGTTCGAGGTCGCGTCCAAGCCGGGCTCGGTCGTGCGGCCGATCCGCGCGACCTACTCACGAGACTATCTCGAGGCCCGTGGATACCTGGATCCGCAAACCGGTGAGGTGACTCTTCCGGTCTTCGGGCTGTACGCCGACTTTGCCAACTCGGTCGAGGTGAAGGCAGCGTTCGGTGGAAGAGGCGCGCCTCGCACGACACTCGAGATCGACACGCCACCCTTCGATGATCCGACGGGGGTGTACGTCAACCCGACGGTCCTGCAGGCTCGCTATGAGTAAGCCGTACCGAACCTATCAAAGGAGCCTCGAGCTAGAGATCGAGGCCTATAAGTACCTCGGGCGTGGCGATCACGATGGATTCACTTCGAAGATGAAGCAGGCGTCTGACCTCCATGACGAGTGGGCCCGTTGGATTGACGCGCACCGGGCAGACGCCCGCCTTCCAGATGTTGGAAGCAATCGACCAAACTAGACCAGGCGGCTCGAGGGTCTCGAGCCCGGGAACGCGCATGTTGCGCGTCCACCAGCCGGGCAGCACGAGCTTCGACGCCTGCTCCGGGCGCTGCTCGAGGATCAGCTCGACGAGCGCATCCTTGCCGCGCTTGCCCGGCGGCAGGCCGAGTTGATGCGCCAGCGCTGAGAGTTCGTCCTTGCGCTTCGTCCGAAGCGCTGCTTCTAGCGTCAGGTGAGCCCACCCGATCTGGAGAAGTCGGCGGAGCCCAAAACGCTAGCACCGACCTCGGAGGAGGTCGCGCCGCCGCAGCCTGCGCTCAAGCGTCATCGCGGGCCTTCCATAGGACGACGTGGTCGACGCCGTTCACCGGCGAGACGAAGAAGCGGTTCAGCGTGTCGGTAGGCACGACGGCGTCGCGTGCGATCACCTCCGGGGAGCTGGGCTACGCCTGGGGTGGAGTCAGTGGCGGCCCCTCATTTGCAGTTGTGCAGAGCGAGTTTCTATCTCTTACTGGCGGTTGGGTGGCGTGCTCACGGAATTCAGCACTGACTACGAGATCCCGTTCGCCTCGTCGATCTCTGCGATCAGCCCAGACGCCAGTATCTCACAACAAGTGCGACTCACTCCAGCGACGGCTATCCGCTCGC
>DATKAO010000118.1 GCA_035498015.1 Myxococcota bacterium | reverse complement strand
GCGTCGCGGGTCTCAGAGCCCGAGCCACTCCCGCAGCAGCGCATTCACCTCTTCCGGCGCGTCCTGCTGCACCCAGTGACTCGCGTTCGGGAGGCGGTGGACCGTGAGGTTCGAGACGTACTCCGAGGTCCCCTCGAGTGTCTCGACGCCCAGCGCGCTGTCCTTTTCGCCCCAGATCACGAGCGTGGGCACGTCGATCTTCGGATAGCCGAGATTGCGCTGTCTCCGCGCGCCGCCGCCCGAGAACGCCGCGCGGTAGTAGTTGATCATCGCCGTGAGTGCCCCGGGCTCGCGCGCGGCGCGGCGGTATACCTCGAGCACCTCGTCGGGGAAGTTCTCTTTGTGCACGGCCATGTTGTAGAAGGCGCGGCCGATCGGCTCGGCGCCGCGCGCGCCGAACAGCGCCTCGGGCAGCCAGGGCAGCTGGAAGAACAGCACGTACCACGAGCGCAGCCACTGGCGGCCGCCGCGGCGCAGGGCCTCTTCGTAGCACGCGGGGTGCGGCAGGTTCATCACCACCAGGCGTGACAGGGGCCGGATGCGGCGCATGGCGAAGAGCCAGGCGACGATGCCGCCCCAGTCGTGCGCGATCAGCAGTGTCTCGCGCGGGGCGGCGGCGTCGATCAGGCCGGCCACGTCGTCCATCAGGCGCTCGAGCGCGTAGGACTCGCGGCCGGTCGGCCGGTCGCTGCCGCCGTAGCCGCGCAGGTCGGGTGCCCACACGCGCCAGCCCAGGTCGGCCAGCACGGGAATCTGGTTGCGCCACGAGAAGGCGAGCTCGGGGAAGCCGTGCAGACACAGCGCCAGGCGGTCGCCGGCGCCGGCCTCGAGCACCTGGAAGCGCAGGCCGTTGGCTTGGACCTTTCGTTCGTGAATGGCGGGGTTGAGCATGGCGGCACCCTAGCCGATCCGGCACTTTGGAGCCCCTCGAGCTCGAGGGAGAGGTCGGAGAAAGCCATCCCGGACGTACTGCCCACGCTGGTGCCCACGTTCGTCGCGCTGTGTCTCGGCGCACTCGTCGGCTTGGAGCGGCAGGTCGCGCAGACCGAGAGCGCGGGTGAGAAGGATTTCCCCGGCGTCCGCACGTTCGCGTTCACCGCGCTGCTCGGCGCGCTCGCGGTGCTGGTGGCGAACGCGGTGCACCCGCTGCTGGCGGTGGCGATCTTCGCGGCCGACGCGGTGTTCCTGATCCTCCGCTACCAGTTCGACGCGGCCAGGAACGCCGACCCGGGTTACACGACCGAGACCGCGAGTCTGTGCACGTTCGCGGTCGGCGCGCTCGCGCAGGCCGGCGAGCCGCTCGTGGCCACGGTGCTGACCATCGCCATGGTCGCGATCCTGCGTTCGAAGCGCACGCTGCACCGCATTGCGCACCTCCTGTCACCCGCCGACATGGAGGCGCTGATCCGCTTCCTGGTGATCACCGGCGTGGTGCTGCCGCTCCTGCCCGACACGGCGATCGACCCCACCTTCGGCGTGCTGCGGCCGCGCGACGTGTGGCGCATGGTGGTGCTGATCTCGGGTCTCTCGTTCGCGGGCTACGTGCTCATGCGCGTGCGCGCGGGTCACTCGAGCTACGTGGTGACTGGCTTGCTCGCGGGGCTGGTGTCGAGCACGGCGGCCACGCTGGCCTACGCGCGCGCGGGGCGCGGCGTGGCGCACGCGCGGCACTACGAGGCGCTGATCGCGCTGGCCGCGTCGACCGCGTTCCTGCGCATGGAGGCGATGCTCTGGCTGGTGGAGCCGGAGCTCGCGCGGCGCGTGCTGATTCCGCTCCTGGCGATGATCGCGGTGGGGCTGTTCTTCGGCTTCACGCGCCACCTGCCCGAGCAGAACGCGCCCGAGAGACACAACTTCGAGAACCCGCTCACCATGCGCGTGGCCATCACCTTCGCCGCGATCTACGCCTCGGTGACTCTGCTGCTCGCCTACGCTCAGCGCGAGTTCGGCGACGCGGGCGTGTATGGGGTGTCGGCGGTGGCGGCGCTGGTCGGGGCCGATGCGCCGGCCTTGTCGCTGGCCCGGCTGGTGCACGACGGCCACCTGCCGGTCGAGACGGCTACGCTCGGCATCGTGGTGATCGCCGTCTTCACCACGTTGGGCAAGGTGGGGATCCTGGCGTTCGTGGGCCGCAGCCCGTTCGCGCGGCGCGTGTCGGCCACGCTCATGCTCGTGACCGCGACGGGCGCGATGGCGCTCCTGATCCTACACCGCGTGGTGTAGATCGGTGAGCACGGTCGCCGTCACCGGCGCCAACGGCTTCATCGGCGCACGCGTGGTGCGGGCCGCCCTGCAGCGAGGCCATGCCGTGCGGGCGCTGGTGGGCGCGGACGTCGACTGCGCGAACCTGGCCGGCGTGCCGGTCGAGCCGCAGCCGTTCGACCTGCGCGACGAGGCCTCGGTGCGCGCGGGCCTGCGCGGCTGCGAGGCCGTGATCCACAGCGCGGCGCTCTACGCCTTCTGGCTGCCCGACCCGCAGGAGTTCTACCGCGTGAACGTCGACGGCACGCGGCGCGTGTTGGACGCGGCGCGCGCGGAGGGGCTGCGCAAGCTCGTGTACACCAGCACGGGCGCAACGCTGGCGCCGCCCGGTCCGGGCTTCGAAGGTCACTACCGGGCCTCGAAGGCGCAGGCCGAGAGACTCGTGGAGGCAGCCGCGGGGGCGGGCTTCCCCGCGCTCGTCGTGCACCCCACCACCGTGCTCGGTCCCGGCGACCGCCGGCCCACGCCGACCGGCAGCCTGATCGTGCACTATCTCGCGGGGCACATGCGCGTGTATCTCCCGATGCAGCAGAACGTGGTCCACGTGGACGACGTCGCGCTGGGTCACGTTCTGGCGCTGGAGCAGGGCGTGCCCGGCGCGCACTACGTGCTGGGCGGCGAGAACCTCGGCATGCCGGCGCTGCTCGGCCTCTTGCAGGAGATCACGGGCATCCGCGCGCCGCGCCGCGCGCTGCCCAACTCACTCGTGCTGTGGCTGGGCGCGGCGAACGAGTGGCTCTCGGACCACGTGACGCACCGCGAGCCGGTGATCACGCGCGAGGCCGCGCTACACGCGCGCGACGCCCGCTCGTTCGACATTGCCAAGACCTGCAGTGACCTCGGCTACGACCCCCGCCCCGCGCGCGCGGTGCTGGCCGACGCGGTGCGTTGGTTCGAGTCGCTGCGCTAGCTCAGTTGGCGACCTCTTCCTTGGCCTTCTTCTTCGCCTCGAGCTGCTTCACCGCGAGGCCGTACGCCACGTAGTATTTGAAGATGTTGCTCACGTAGGTCACGGTCTCGCGTCCGATGCGTTTGGAAGCCACGCGCTCGACGTTCCCGAACCACACATTCTGGTCGAGCCCGAGCTGCGCCGCCTCCTTGCGCAGCCCCTTCATGCGGCCCGCGCCGCAGTTGTAGCTCGCGAACGCGAACAGCGTCTTGTCGAGCGGGGTCATGGGCTCGTCGGCGTAGTACTGGTCGATCATGAAGCGGATGTATTTCACCCCCGCGTGGATGTTCGGCTCCATCTTGTGGATGTCGCCGACCTTGAGCTCCTGGCCGGTCGCAGGCATGACCTGCATGACTCCCACGGCGCCCACGTGACTCTTGGCGCCCTGGTCGAGCCGCGACTCCTGGTAGCCCTGGGCCAGCATGAGCAGCCAGTCGAGGTCGTACTGGTCGCCGTAGCGCTTGAACACCTCGATCAGGCCCAGGAAGCGGTTGATGTCGGCTTCCGAGGTGGCGCTCTTCACGAACTTGGTCTTCTTGAGATACTGCTGGATCTTCTGGTTCGCGAACGACGAGCCCTGGCCGAAGGTCTTCTTCTGCTCGCCGAGCCAGGCCGTGAGCTGCGGGCTGTTCTTGCGGTAGGCCGGCGCGATGCTCGCGCCGGTGCGCAGCGCCACGTCCTCGTGCAGCACCAGGCCGGGAAACACCTGCTTCCAGAACTTCGCCAGGTAGTCGTCGACCACGGCGATCTTCACCAGCCCCGCGTTCACCATCTCGAGGATGTCCTCGTCCTCGAGTGACTCGGGCGCGTCGTCGATCGCGACCGGCTTCTTGCCCTCCTGGGCGAAGCGCGCGTTCAGGGCGTCGAGGCTGGCGCGGTAGCTCGACGACTTGCGCACGAACACCTCGCGCCCCGCGAGGTCGTCCAGGCTGGCGAGCCCCGGGCCGCCCGGGCCCGTGATCGCGATCTCGCTCACGTTGGTGAACGTGGGCGGCGCGAAGTCGACCTGCTCGAGGCGCTCCGGCGTGACCGTGAGTCCGGCGGCGGCGATGTCGCCCGTGCCGTCGAGCAGCCCCGGGATCAGCTTGTCGCGCGGCGTGGGGATGAACACCATGTGCACGCGCAGGTTGCCGGTCTTGTACTTCTTGTTGAGCGCGTTCTCGAGCGCCAGCGCCGAGTCGTACACCAGACCGCGCTGCTGGCCCTTGTCGACGAAGTAGTGGGTCTTGCTGTACGGGGTGAGCACGCGAATCATCCGGCGCTTCACCATGCCGTCGAGGTCGCCCGTCCACTTCGCGGTGACCGTCTCCATCACCACCCCGTGCGGCAGCTCGAGCTGTGCGCGCGCGGGACCGGCGAGCGCCAACGAGACCAGGCACGCCAGGGCACATGCAGTGACTCGCATATGACTTACCCGATGCGGTCGAAGCCGGTGTAGGGCCGCAGTGCCTTGGGGATCGAGATCGTTCCGTCGGCCTGCTGGTGATTCTCCAGGATCGCCACGGGCGCGCGCGACAGCGCGACCGCGGTGCCGTTCAGCATGTGACAGAAGCGGGTCTTGTCGGTCACGGGGTCGCGGAAGCGCACGGCCAGCCGCCGCGCCTGGTAGTCGGTGCAGTTCGACGTGCTCGTGATCTCGCCCCAGCCGCCGCCCTCGCCGCGGCAGGTCATCCACGCCTCGAGGTCGTACTTGCGGTAGGCGGGCGCGCCCAGGTCGCCGGTGCACACGTCGACCACGCGGAATGGGATCTCGAGCTCCTGGTACAGCGCCTCCTCGATCCCGAGCAGCTCCTCGTGCATGGCCTCGGACTCGTCGGGGTGCGTGATCGCGAACATCTCCACCTTGGTGAACTGGTGCACGCGATACAGCCCGCGCGACGCGCGCCCGTGCGCGCCGCCCTCGACGCGGAAGCAGTGACTCACGCCGCAGTAGCGCCGCGGGAGTGACCCGGCCTCGAGGATCTCGTTCTGGTGCAGCCCGCCGAGCGTGATCTCGGCCGTGCCCACCAGCACGAGGTCGCTGTCGGCGATGGAGTAGATGTTGGTCTCTGCGCCGCGCGGGTTGAAGCCGAGCCCCGCCGCCACGTCGGCGCGCGCCAGGTCCGGTGTCTGGAACAGCGTGTATTTCCGCTTGCGCAGGAAATCGAGCGCGAAGCGCACGAGCGCCTGCTCGAGCAGCACGAGCTCGTTCTTCAGGAAGTAGAACTTCTGGCCCGCGACCTTCGCGCCCGCCTCGAAGTCGATCAGGTCGTGCTTGGCCGCGAGCTCCACGTGGTCGAGCGCGTGGAAGCCGAACTTCGGCACCTGGCCCACGACGCGCAGCTCGCGGTTGTCGTCCTCGCCGTGGCCGATCGGCGCGGCCGGGTGGGTCAGGTTCGGCACCAGCGCGTGCAGCGCCGCGAGCTCGCTTTGCGTGCGCGCGAGCTCCTCCTCGAGCGCCGCGTCGCGCTCCTTCAGGTCCTTGCCGAGGTTGCGCTCCTCGTCGCTCGGCTTCCGGCCTTTGATCTCGCGCGCGAGCTTGTTGCGCCTCTCCTGCACCGACTGCCGCTCGGTGAGTCGCACGCGGCGCTCGGAGTCGAGCCGCACGAGCGCGTCGAGGTCGACTTCGACCCCGCGGTTGCGGCAGTTCTGCCGGACGGTCTCGAGGTTCTCGACGATGAAGCGGAGGTCCAGCACGGCGGGTCATTCTAAGGTTGGCGCGGCGCACCCGATAGGCCATGCTACCCGCGCTTTTTTCGGGCCTCTGTTGCTGTGCGGGTCTTGCTGTGTCGGAGAGGTGGCCGAGTGGTCGAAGGCGGCGGTCTTGAAAACCGCAGGCGTTCACGCGCCCGGGGGTTCGAATCCCTCCCTCTCCGCTTGGCTACGCTCGCCTGCGGCTCGCTGCGCGCGGCTTCGCCGCTTGCTGGGCCCGCCGCGGGCGGCCGCGGACGGGCCCACCTGGGTGGCGTGTCTTTGCTCGGGAAGACCTTCCTCGTCCTGCTGCTGCTAGTGCCCCGCGTTGCACGGCCCGATCCCCCAAGACCAAGTCCTTGGGTCGAGCCCCGGTTGGCGCGGGCGCTCGAGGATCCTGTTGCGGCCGACACGGAGCTCCGCGCCCAGGATGCTGGACGGCGGGCGGGGACTCGGACGGGCGAGCTGCGGGTCGTGCTCGAGCCGCCGCACGGGCAGGGCTCCGAAGCGCTGCCGATCGCGCAGCTCGAGGCGCTCGGGGCGCATGTGCAGGCGCGCTCGCGCTCGTGGCTGCGCATCAGCGCCTCGCCAGCCGTGCTGCGGAAGGTCGCGGAGCTCGGGGGAATCCGCGGGCTGCGGTTTCCGTGGAAGCCGGTGCCGCTGGCGCTCGGCACCGGGTCGGTCTTGTCCGAGGCGGTGGCGCTCACCGGTGCGGGCGCGCTGCAGACCGCGGGCTTCACGGGCGCGGGCGTGAAGGTGGCGGTGGTCGACGCCGGCTTCACGCACCTGGCCGACGCGAAGACCCTGGGTGAGGTGCCCGCGAGCGCGATCGCGGTCGACTTCACGGGCATGGGCATGGACGGCGACACCGCGCACGGAACGTCGGTGACCGAAGAGGTGGCCGACGTGGCGCCCGGCGCGCAGCTGTATCTGCTCAACTTCAGCGACGAGCTCGAGCTGCAGAACGCGGCCGACTATCTGCGCGACAACGGGATCCGCATCGCGAATCTGTCGGTGAACTTCTTCGCCACGAGTTACTACGACGACTCGGGCCCGATCAACGGCATCATCAACGAGTCACACGACGTCGATGGCGTGTTCTGGGCCGTGGGCGGCGGCAACTGGGCCTACCGCCACTGGCGCGGCCCCTGGGTCGACACCGACGCCGACAAGAACCTCGAGTTCACGCCGGGCAACGAGAGACTCAACGTGGTCTCCGAGCTCAGCGACGTGTGCTGGATCCTGAACTGGAACCAGTACCCCGATCACTACACGGGCACGCCCACCGACCTGGACCTCTTCGTGTACTCGGCCACCGGTGCCGTGGTGGCGTCCGGGCAGACGCGGCCGGGCCCGGGCGTGCCGCCCGCGGAGCAGGCCTGCTACACGCGCAACGCCTCGCAGGAGCCGTACCAGATCGGCGTGCGGCGGATCTCGGGGCCGACCGCGGGGCTCGACGTGTCACTGTTCGGCTCGGGCGCGGCGGTCGACGTGACTCAACAGGTCGCCACTTCGAGCATGGCCGACCCGTCGGTCGCGCACGGCGCGTTCGCGGTGGCCGCGATCGACCAGGCGCTGTGGACCCAGGCGCCCCCCGGCCCGCCGATCGAGAACTTCTCGAGCGTGGGTCCGACGATCGACGGTCGGATCAAGCCCGACATCGTCGCGCCCGACCGCACGCAGACGCTCTACTACGGGGCCGCGATCGGCACGTCGTTCTCGTCGCCGGTCGTCGCGGGCGCGGCCGCGCTGCTCGCGCAGCAGGCGCCGGGAATCACTGCGAACCAGCTCCGCGCCGCGCTCGTGGCGCGGACGCACGACGTGGGCGCGCCCGGCCTCGACACGCTGTTCGGCTGGGGTCAGCTCGCGCTCACGCCGCTCGTGCTGCCGCTCGACTCCGACGGCGACTCACTGCCCGACACCAGCGACCCGTGCCCGTTCGACGCCGACAACCACTGCACCTGCGGCGACATGGACGGGAACGGAGCCGTCACCGCGCTCGACGAAGCCGCCCTGCGCCTGCACCTGGTCGACCCCCAGAACCCGAGCACGCTCGGCATGGTCCGCCCCGAGCTGTGCAACGTGTGGCGCGCCGCCGCCCCGTTCCCGCTCGACTGCCTGATCGACGACTGGGTCGTGATGCGCCGCTCCCGCGCCGGCCTCGGTCCCGGGATCCAGCCCGTCTGCGCCCCGGCGCTCCCACCCTGAGGCGGCCCCCGCGCGGGGGTTGTCATGCCCGCCCGCTTCGCCCATCTTGGGCCCGCCTCGCGGAGAGGTGGCCGAGTGGCTGAAGGCACAGGTTTGCTAAACCTGGATACGGGAAACTGTATCGAGGGTTCGAATCCCTCCCTCTCCGTACCCGTACTGAGCTTCGCTCGCCTGCGGCTCGCTGCGCGCGGCTCCGCCGCTTGCCCGGCCCGCCGCGGGCGGCCGCGGACGGGCCGGCTCGGTTTCGATAGGGTTGCTCGGGAAGAGGGGAGCCGGAGAAGAGCCGGAGCGCAGTAACCCCCGGAGAGATGGCCGAGCGGTCGAAGGCGCACGCTTGGAAAGCGTGTGTACCGAAAGGTACCGTGGGTTCGAATCCCACTCTCTCCGCCAGTGACCCCGAATCTGCCGCGCAGTTGCGTGTCGCCTCCGGTTAGAATCCGCTCGCGCGTCCTCCCTGGGTGGGTGTGTGCGCGTGGGAGGTCGCCATGGTGGCTCGTTCGCTCCTCGTCCTGTCACTCGCGCTCGGGTTTGCCGCGCACACTCGGGCTGGAAATCTCACCGCCAGCCAGCACGGCGTCACGCTCTCGGTCACGGGCAAGGGCGGCGGCGCGATCGCGACGCTGAGTGGCGTTGCGACCGGCGAAGTGGACCCGACCGCGGGCCTGGTCCGCATCATCCCCCTGACCGACACGACCGTGAACGGCGGCGCCTCCGATGTCACGTTCACCGGCGTGCAGAACGTGTCGCTGAAGCTCGACAACGCGCCCAACACCGTGGTCTTCGAGGGCCTGATCCTGAGCGGCGACCTGAAAGCCAAGGGTGGCAACGACACGGACTCACTCCAGATCGAAGGCGGCTCGTTCGGCGACGACGTGACTCTGGACGGTGGCCCGGGTGACAACACGCTGGACTGCGGCGGCGCCGAGATCGGCGGCGACATGAGCTTCAAGGGCAGCGGACCCGCCAACACCAATCTCGAGATCACCTGCTCCGCCGAAGGCAATCTCAAGGTCGCCCTGGGCGGCGGCGCCAACGTCGTGGTCGTCGACAGCGGCGCGTTCGCCCAGGCGGCCTCGATCAAGACCGGCATCGGCTTCGACCAGGTCACTTTCAACTCGTCGAGCTTCGACCACGACGTGAAGATCTCGACGGGTCGCGGTGCGAGCGCCGTGATCTTCAACGGGACGCAGATCGAGGGCTCGCTCTCGATCACGGCATCGACCGGCGCCGACTCCGTGAAGTTCAACCCCATCGTGGTGGGCGAGAACGTGAAGATCAACATGGGCGACGGCGCCAACATCATGCTCGCGACCGATCTCGACATTTCGCTGATCGGCGAGTCACTCGCGGTGACTACCGGCGGCGGCGCGGACAAGTTCACCATGCACGACGTGCAGGTCGGAGAGAGTGCGACCCTGAAGGCCGGCGACGGCGCGAACCAGCTCACGGTCGACCAGTTCACCGTCGGCGAGAACCTCACGATCTCCGCCGGCAAGGGCGACGACCACCTGATCGCGACCTCGAACAGCGTGGGCGGCCTCACCAAGATCAACCTGGGCGGCGGCAACAACACCGGCCCGTGACTCTTGTCTCTCGGGTCCGTTCTCTGTCACGATGTCACCGGGAGACGGAAGCTCCATGGCACGGGCCGTGAATCACAGACAGCTCGGTTTGCGCGGGGTTGCATGGCTGGTTTGCGCGTCGACCGCCCTCGCGCTCTGCGCCGGCCGGTCCCTGGCCGGGACGCTGGACTACGTGTGCTCGACCAGCGACGTGTACGCCGACGAGGACATCATCCATCAGCCGGTCGCTTCCGACCCACCTGACCTCCCGTACCCGCTGAACGGCACGTTCCCCCAGCGCTGCAGCAACACCTTCGGCAGCGTTTCGTCCGCGATCACGAAGGACGAGTCAGGGTTCTTCACTTCCACGGCCCAGTCGGTGATCTCCGTCGACCCGGTCACGGGGGTGCGCTTCTACGGCAGCGCGGCGGTGGCCTTCAACGACGTGGAGCTCAACGCGGAGAACCGGCGCGCGGCGACCTCCGGCTCGTTCGGCGACGAAATCACGATCACGGCGCCGGGCGCCAGCGGAATCGCCTATCTCTCGATTCCCATCCACGTCACGGGCTCCGTGACTGCGGCAGGCGTCTATGTGGGTGACCCGGGCGTCCGCCACCTCGCCGACTTCAGCTACCGGATCTACTCGAGCACCTGCTTCGGCTCGGTGGTGTGTCCGTCGGGCGGATTCGGCATCTCGACGACCGGAGAGACTCTGGGTGGCGGCGGAGCCGGAGGCGGCGCAGTCGGAGTAGTGCCGGAGGACTTCGACCAGGTGGTGGTCGTGAAGGTTCCGTTCACCCTCGGCCAGACCTTCCAGCTCAGCCCGTCCTTCTCCGTCGAAGCGTCGATCTGGCTGCCCTTCGTGCCGGGCGCGCCGACTCTCGGCGGACTCGCCGCCGCCGATTTCAGTCACACGGTTCTCTTCGGGCCCGCGAGCGTGCTCGACGCCGACGGCAATCCCATCCCGGACGCCACCATCGAGAGCGACCTCGACTACTTTTCCGGGGCGGTCCCCGAGCCGTCGAGCTCCCTGCTGGTGGCGGCTGCGGCCGCCGTGCTGACGCTGGCGCGCAAACGCCGCGAAGTCCCCCCGTAGTCCGGATTTCCCAGCCGCATCAGCCGCTTCCGCGACCCGGCCCCGGCAGAGCGCGGGCGCCGTTCCCGCACCTCCCCGGTTTGCTAAGCTGCCGTCCCTCGCGCGCCCATAGCTCAGTTGGATAGAGCGTCAGGTTGCGGACCTGAAGGTCGTAAGTTCGAGTCTTACTGGGCGCGCCAGCGAGCCGGAGCTTCCCAGCGCTAGCGCACTCCTGCCGCGACGCCCGCGGGCTTCTCGCCCTCGCCGAGGTGCTTCGTGCGGAACAGCCTGAACTGGACGTCGTCGAGATTCAGGAAGGGATACTGACTCTTGAACTCGCCAAGGAGCTTCGGGAGCTCCCCGCGAGGCGTGTATTCGCACGTCCAAGTCCGCGAGAGAGATGCCGAGGCCCACACTGAACATCACGGTGAAGATGGTGGCTGCGGCGAGCACTGAGAGCAGCCATTCGGGAATCGGGGGTGCCAACGAGCCGCAACGCTAGCAGCGAAGCTTGCTGATCCGCTCGTGTGTCGGTCCGTGCGCCGATCACCGCCATCGAGCGGGGCGCGGGGAGCCTGTCTAGAGATCTCGGACGGTCATCAAAGGATCACCGCGCGGCAGAGGCGCGCCAGCGGGACTCGCAGCGCGCTACTCGTCGGTCTGAATGCAATCCAGGTGGTCCACGATCCGCCAGAGAATGAGGTCTCCAACGGCGGGGTCCGAGGAGTACTTGCCAAACACTCGCCCCCACACCGGCATTGCGCTCGTCCCGTGCGCTCGCGGCATCGTGGTTCCAACCAGGAAGACGACGAGGTCGGTCGAGAGGGGATTCCCAAACTTCTTGTGAAGCGAAGTGAGTGCCGGCGGGCGAGGGTTCAGAGCGCCGGCGACGGGGCCATTCCCGTCCGCCCGGTCGCCATGGCAGGAGGCGCAGTAGCGAACATACTCGTCGCGAGGCTCGCACGCTTTCTGTTCGGTCCGGGCAGTCGTTGCCAGCGCAAGAACGACGATCACAGCGAAGAATGCTCTCACGATGTCTCCCTGGGCAGGATCAGAGGCTCACGGATCGGGGCCGAGGCCTTCACCGTCCGCGCCGATTCTGCCAGAGATCCACGAACTTGCGGGGGGCCTGGCTGCGAGTGGGGTCGATCCTCGGTGTACTCGGTTGCGGATCTGAAGGTCGCATGTTCGAGTCATGCTGGGCGCGCCAGCGACGACGTCGCGCTCGCCGGCTACGGTCGCCCGCGAGGCGGCCGAGTTGACTCACCCACACACCCGGGTGTAGAAGGTTCACACGGCCGTTTCCTGAAAGTTCGTGCCGCCTCTGCGTGTAAGTCGGCCGCCCAAGAGCGACGGGAGGACGTCATGCGGCTGCGGGAAGCCCTCATTCTCGCTCTGGCTCTGGCCTCCGCGAATGCGGCGAGTGCCACGACCTGGCACGACGGCGATGTGGTGACTTACACCGAGACGCACTGGGGCGATGATCCGTCCGGCGACGCGGCGATCTTGCTGCAGGCCAACTACAACGGTGTCTACGCGTCGAGCTCGGGCTTGCTCGAGCTCGGCATTCCGGGTGCGGCTGGGTTCTCGATGCTGTTCACCTCGGCA
>DATKAO010000117.1 GCA_035498015.1 Myxococcota bacterium | reverse complement strand
TCGACGGCCGGCCCGGACGTTCTCAGCTCTCCACCGTGCTTCACGAGCAACCGCTTGACCGCGGCCGCGGGAATTTCCGCCATGTTGTGCTCACTCGCCCCCGGAACCCGTTTTTGGTTCGCGGCGTAGGATTCCCCAGGGGCGCATGAGCCGTCAACCGCCACGGACACGCTCAGCGCTTTTCGAGACGGGCCAGGAATCCGACGACTTTCTCCGCCAGCAGCGCGCGTTCGAAATCGACCGGCAGCACGTGGCCCGAGCGCTCCAGCCAGAACAGCTCGCGATCGCCGGCAGGCAGCCCGGCCATCAGGAGATGCGCGTTCCGGACCGGCACGGTCGGGTCCAGGCGGCTGAAAATCCCCTGCACCGGCGCAGCGATACGAGGCAGCCCCCCGCGCACGTCGGCGGCCAGCCGCAGGAGCTGGTGCACGGCGGCCAGGGGCATGCGGTCGTAGCCGGGGTGCCGGGCGCGCGCCTCGAGGTCGCGGATGGCGGGCGTCTTGGGGAGCTGGCGCACGAGCCCCTTCAGGAAGGGGATGCTCCGGTGCACGAGCCAGCCGAGATCCAGCGGGACGGCGATCGCCACCACCCCGCGGACCGGCCGGCGCGCGGCCAGCGCGAGCGCGAGCAGCCCGCCGAGCGAGAGCCCGAGGACGTACACGCGCTCGTGGCGCTCGGCGAGCGCGGCGTGGCGGGCGAGCACGGTCTCGAGCCACTGGCTCCAGCCGGTGCGCGAGAGCTCGAGCGGCGTGGTGCCGTGACCGGGCAGGAGCGGCCCCTCGCAGTAGAAGCCGGCCTCGGCCAGCGCCTCGGCGGGCGGCCGCACCTCGTACGGGGTCCCGGTGAGTCCGTGCAGACACAGCACCGCCGGCGCGAGGCCCCCCTGCGGGTCGCCGAGCTGGAAGGCGTTCGCGTCGACCTTCACAGGAGCTCGTCCTCGGCGCGGCGCTGGGCCGCGCGAGTCACCGCGCCGATCGCTACGCCGTGGCGGCGCGCGGCGCGGGCGCAGGCTTCGAATTCGGGCTTCACCGACGCGGCGCCGTCGGGCGCGCGCGAGAGCTTCACGCGGATCGGCCCGTACTCGGTGGCGACCGAGGCCGCGCCGCGGCGCAGCACCAGCCGCGGCACGCGCTGCACGCGCACGCCCAGCGCCGTCGAGTCTGCGAGCACCATGCGCGCGAGTCTCTCGGCGTCCGCGGGCCGCGTCAGCACGCGCAGCGACTGACCCGGCCGCCCCTTCTTCATGACCAGCGGCGCGAGCGACGCGTCGAGCGCGCCGGCGTCGTGCAGACGCTCGACCAGGAACGCCAGGTGCTCGGGCGTCATGTCGTCGAGGTGGGTCTCGAGCACGGCGACCTCGTCGCGCCCCAGCTCGGGCGTGGCCTCGCCCAGCACCGCGCGCACGCCTTCGCCCAGCCCCTGCGCGAGCGGGCGCAAGGCCGGCAGCACCCCGAACTCGTCGACGAACGCGGCGAGCGCCGCGGCCGCGAGCGGAGTCACCGTCTCGCCCTCGAGCTCGCGCGGCACGGTCGGAATGCCGCGCAGAAGCTCGAGCGTCGCGGGCGCGGGCAGCGGCTCGGGACCGCCGGGCGTGTGGCGCACGCCGTGGCCCAGCGGCAGCGGCGTGCAGCTGACCCGCGCGGGCGCGAGTGACTCGAGCGCGGCGCACAGCCCGAGCAGCTCGGCCAGCGCGTGCGCCGCCAGGCGCCCGCGCGGCTCGATGCGCGCCACGGCCGCGAGCACCTCGAGCGCGTGCGTGCGCACGAAGGCGCTGAGCTGCGCCCGGCCCAGCTGCGCGCGCAGCTCCTTCCAGCCGCGCTCTCCGGCGGGCACGGCCACGGCGACGCGCGTCAGCGGGAGCGCGCCGTCGCCGGCCCGAGTGACTCGCAGGCGCGCGCCCGGCCACAGTGCCGCCAGCGCCCGGCGCAACGCGCGCGGGTCGGCGCCCGCGCCGACCAGCGCCGCCAGCAGTGACTCCAGCGTCGCGCCCCCGAAGCAGTCCAGGTGCAAGAGGCGCGCGCCGCCGCGGCTAGGAGCGATTGATGAGCGAGGCGACATACGCCGCTCCGAAGCCGTTGTCGATGTTCACCACCGTCACGTTGGACGCGCACGAGTTCAGCATCGCGAGCAGCGCCGCCACGCCGCCGAGCGATGCCCCGTAGCCGATGCTGGTCGGCACGGCGATCACCGGCACGCCGACCAGGCCCCCGACCACCGACGCGAGCGCGCCCTCCATGCCGGCGATCGCGATCACGACCGACGCGCGCCGCAGCACGTCGAGCGACGCCAGCAGCCGGTGCAGGCCGGCTACGCCCGCGTCGTACACCCGCTCGACCTTGTTGCCGAACAGCTCGGCCACGGCCGCGGCCTCCTCGGCCACCGGCACGTCCGAGGTGCCCGCGCACACCACCGCGACCGGGCCGCGGCCGCGCAGCGGCACCGGCGCCTGGCGCAGGATCGCGAGCCGCGGCGTGGCCAGTATCTCGAGCTCCGGCAGCTCGGCGCGCAGCCCGGCCGCCGCCTCGGGACTCACTCGCGTGAGCAGCACGTTCCCGCCCTCCGCCGCCAGCGTGCGCGCGATGCGCACCAGCTGGTCCAGCGTCTTCCCGGTGCCGAGCACGACCTCGGGGAAGCCCGCGCGCAGCGCGCGGTGCGTGTCGACGCGCGCATCGCCGAGCTCGACGAACGGCGCCACGGCCAGCGCCTCGATCAGCTCGTCGCGAGAGACTTGCCCCCGCGCGTGGCGCTCCAACAAGAGCGAGATATGCTCGCGATCCATGCGCGCGTGAGTTTAGTCCGACTGGCGTTCGTTCGCCTACGGCTCACTGCGCGCTGGCGCTTGCAGCCTCGCTCGGGGCGGCCCTCGCTCGGCTAATCCAAGTCGCTCGCCGCCGGCACGAGCACGAAGCGCATGCGCAGCGGCCCGTGGCGGTCGTAGAGCTCGACGTCGGCCACGCTGCGCACGCAGGATACGACCTCGACCAGCTCGTGCAGCTCGAGCTCGCCCTCGGGCGCATAGCCGGCGCGCGGCACCGAGGGCAGCGAGACACCGCCCAGCATCTGCGCGAGCGCGTTGGCCGCGGCCGAGACCGCGATGTTCCCGACCTCGGCCAGGATCGCGAGCGCCGAGGCGTGCGCGTCCTCCTTGCCCGAGACGCGCCCCACGACCTCCTCGACCGCGCCCGCGGACATCAACAGCGCCGCCTTGGCCTCGTACGGACCGACCAGGTCGGCGAAGACCGCGCCCACCCTCTCCTCGCGCAGGAACAGCGAGCGCAGCGGGCGGCCCGCGGGCAGCAGCCGCAGCCGGGGAACGCGCGTCATGAGCGAGCCGTCGAGCAGGAGCGCGAGCGTCGACGCCGCATGGCCCGCGCAGATGTTCGCGAGCTCTGCGAGCTTGTCGTCGTCGTCGGTCCTCACGGAAAGTTCTCCACGAGTGACCCGATCTCCAGCAGGAACACGGGGGCGCCGTCGCGCAGGATCGCCACGCCGCCCAGGTGAGTCATCTCGGTGAGCGGCTCGGGTGTCTCGCGCACGAACACTTCCAGGTCGTCGAGCACCCGCTCGACCAGCACCCCCAGCTTGAAGCCGCGCGCCTCGAGCACCACCACGCAGCCCGCGCCCGGCGCCACCGCGGGCAGCTGCAGTCTCTGCGCCAGGTCCACGAGCGGCAGCGGCTCGTCCTTGAACATGAAGAACGAGTCGACGCCCGCGTGCTCGACCGCGGCCTCGACCGCCGACAGCACGGCCTCGCTGGCCAGGATCGGCAGCGCCACGCGCGCGCCGCCCACCTGCAGCACGAGCACGCGCTGCAGGGTCACCATCGAGGGCAGGTCGAGCAAGAAGGTCGTGCCCTTGCCCGTCTGACTCTCGACCGTGATCGCGCCGCCCAGCGCCTCGACCTGGCGCTTCACGACGTCGAGCCCGACCCCGCGGCCCGAGACGTCGGTGACTTCGTCCTTGGTCGAGAGACCGGGCTCGAAGATCAGCTCGCGGATGCGCTCGGCCGGGAGATCCTCGGCCACCATCGGCAGCACGAGCCCGCGATCGACCGCGCGCCGGCGCACCTTCTCCACGTCGATCCCGCGCCCGTCCTCGTCGATGCGCAGGTGGAGCCGGCCCGCGACGCGCGTCGCGCCGAGCCGCAGGAGGCCGACCGGGTCCTTGCCCGCGGCGCTGCGCTCGGCCTCGGTCTCGAGCCCGTGGTCGATCGCGTTGCGCACCAGGTGCAGGAGCGCGTCGTCCAGGTGGTCGAGCACCGCGCGGTCGACCTCGACCTCCTCGCCCGCCAGCTCCACGCGCACGCGCTTGCCCAGCTCGCGGCCCAGGTCGAAGGCCACGCGCGGAAGTCTCTCGAGCAGGCGGCGCACGGGCGTGGTGCGGATCTCGAGCGCGCGCCGGCGCAGCTCGCGCACCGCGCGCGCGAGCTGCTCGAGCTCGTCACCGAAGGCGCGGTGCTGCGCGAAGTAGCCCGCGCCGCGAAACAGCTCCTCGAGGCGCGCCTGCCCCTGCATGAGCACGCCTACCGCGGCCAGGAAGCGATCGATCGCCTCCGTGCGAACACGGACCGTGCGGGAGAGCGGCGGTGGAGCGGCCGCTGGAGTTTTTTTTTGAGCGGCGCGACGGGCTGGGGCGTGGGTGGGGTGCCCATGCGAGCATCGGGCCGGGCCTCACTGAGTCGCGCGCACAGGTCTTCGCGCGGCTGCGGAGCGGCACCGGTCTCGTCCACGCACGCGACCATCTCCTCGAGCGCGGCGATCGCCTCGGCCACGAGCGCGAGGCCCGCGGGCTCGACCGGCGCAGAGCCCGAACGCAGCGGCTCCATCCAGTCCTCGAGCCGGTGCGCGAGCGTCGACGCGGCGCCGTAGTCGAGCGACGCCGCCATGCCCTTGATCGAGTGCGCCATGCGGAACAGCGTGTCGATCGCCTCCGCCGGCGGCTCGTCGCCCGCCGAGAGCGCCGAGAGCGCGCGCGTCATCTCCTGGAGATGCTCGCTCGACTCGTCGACGAACAGCGTCCTGTACTTTTCGAGGTTCAAAGCGCCGCCTCAGGGTCGCATGGGCACCCTACCCATGCCCCGGACCTCGACTCACTCGGATGCTTTGGCGATGGCCTTCTGGGCGACTTCCAGCACGTGGTCCGGCTTGAAGGGCTTCACGATGAAGTCGCGCGCGCCGGCCTCGAGCGCCTCCATCACGAGCGCCTCCTGGCCGAGCGCGCTGCACATCACCACGCATGCGCCCGGGTGGCCGGCGATGATCTCGCGCAGCGCCTCGAGCCCGCTCTTGCGCGGCATCACGATGTCGAGAGTCACGAGATCGGGATGGTGCTTGGCGAACGCCGACACCGCCTCGTTGCCGTCGGCCGCCTCGGCCGCGATCTCGTAGCCTCCGTCCGTCAGGATGTCGCGGAGCATCTCGCGCATGAAGGCCGCGTCGTCCGCAATCAGAACCCGCTTTGCCATGGCTCCTGTCCTCCCGCCCTGCTGCGGAGCTCCGTCAGCAAGAGCACTCC
>DATKAO010000116.1 GCA_035498015.1 Myxococcota bacterium | reverse complement strand
CGAGAGACCCCGCGCGAGCTCCTCGCGGAAGCGCTGCACCAGGAGCAGCGAGTAGTCGATCGAGAGACCGAGCCCGAGAAACGCGGCCACGTTCAGCGCGAAGATCGCGATCTCCATGAAGTTGGAGCCGAGCCGGACGATGGCGGCGGAGCTCGCCAGGGCGAACGCGCCGATCGCGATCGGAATCAGCGCCGCCACCACGCCGCGGAAGAACAGGAGCGTGAGCACCGCGGCGATCGGCAGCGCGATCTCCTCGGCGGCCGTGATGTCGGCGTGCGCAATCACCTGTGCGACGATCGAGGCCGCGACGTGCCCGCCGATCTCCACCTCGACCGGCGGCTCGACTGCCCGGAGCCGTGACTCGATGCGCGGAAGCGTGGCCAGCTTGTCGGCGTTGCTGCCGGCGAGTGACACGATCACGAGCGCCTCGTGACCGTCGCGCGAGATCAGACCTGGCTCGCCCGTGTCGAAGTAGGAGGAGATCCCGACCACGCCCGGGGTCTGCAAGAGCTCGGCGCTGAGATCGGAGAGCCAGGCGCCGAACTGCAGGTTGCGGATGTCCGCGGCCGGATCGCGGTACAGCACGAGCACGTCCGCGGAGCCCACCCCGAATTGCCTCTCCGCCTCCTTCACCGCCAGGTCCGACTCGCTGCCCGGCACCTCGAAGCCGCCGGCCGGAAGATGCTGCGCGGCCGAAGCCCCGTAGATCGCCGCCGCGGCGAGCAACGCGCCGAACGCCGCCAGCACCGAGCGCGGCCGATCCGCGAGCCATCCGGCGCTGCGAGCGAGACGCGACTCGAGGGACGCCTCCGCGCGCACTGGACTTCCTCCTCCCCGCCGGGCCCTGCAGGGCCCGCACAAAAGTTGCCCTTTGTGCCGCGCGTCCGCCCCTCAGCGCGAGCCGTCCTCCAGGCGTCCGAGCAGGCGGAGCAGGCCATCGAGGATCGTGATCGGATGCGGCGGGCAGCCGGGGACGTAGAGATCGACGGGCACGACCGCGCTCGCACCGTTCAGCACCTCGGGGTGGTCCTGGTAGGGCCCGCCCGAGATCGCGCAGGCGCCGACCGCGATCACGAGCTTGGGCGCGGGCACGGCGGCCCAGGTCTTCTCGAGCGCCAGGCGCATGTTCTGGCTCACTGCGCCCGTCACGAGCAGGCCGTCGGCATGGCGCGGCGAGGCGACGAACGAAATGCCGAAACGGCCGAGGTCGAAGACGATGGTGCCGAGCACGTTGACGTCGGCCTCGCAGGCGTTGCAGCCGCCGGCGGAGACCTGGCGCAGCTTGAGCGAGCGGCCGAACAGCCCGCGCATCTTGGCATCCAGCGCGCTGGCGAGCTCGAGTGTCTGGTTGCGCAGCACGAGCGCCTCGCGCGTGCGGGTCGCCAGGCGCCAATCGCGCGTGAACTCGATCGCGCCCTCGGGGCAGGCCTCGACGCAGTCGGTGCAGAAGAGACACTTGCCCAGGTCCAGCTGGGGCCCGGCGGCGTCGGCGGCGAGCGCGCCGGTCGGGCACGCGTCGATGCACGCGCGGCAGCCATCGCGGCAGCGCGCGAAGTCGAGGGCCGGCGCGCCGCGCAGCCGATCGGGCAGAGTGGGCTCGCCGGCGGGGAACGCGATCGTCCGTGTTCCCTGGGCGATGCGCGCGCGAAGGATCTTCCACATGTCCGCCTCCGGAGACCTACAGGTCGAACCCGCAGTAGCTGAGATTGAAGCTCTTGTTGCACAGCGGGAAGTCGGAGATCTGCTGACCGCGCAGCGCCAGGGCGAGCCCCAGCCAGTTGTGGAACGACGGATCCACGATCTTGTAGCCGGAGAGGCGCCCCGACGCGTCCGTCCAGCCGACGTGACAGATTTCGCCGCGCCAGCCCTCGACCAGTGAGACGCAGACGTGGTCCGGCGCGAGCGCACCGCAGCTCGCGCGCATCTGTCCGCCGGGCAGGCTGCCGAGCTGGTCGCGGGCAAACTCCGCCGAGCGCCGCACCTCGAGCCAGCGCACGTAGGCGCGCGCGAACACGTCGCCCGAGTCCCAGGTCGCCACGGGGATCTGGGCGACGCGGTAGATCCCGGTCGGATGCGTCGTGCGGACGTCTCGGGTCAGGCCGCAGGCGCGCGCCGCCGGGCCCACGAGTCCAATCGCAAAGGCTTGCTCGCGCGAGAGCGGGCACGTGTCTTCGAAGCGCGACATCACCGACGGCGTGTCCCAGAGCAGGTCTGCGGACTGGCCCACCTCGGCCACCGCTCGTTCCACCGCCTCGGCCATTCGCGCGGCGCGCGGTCCGTCGACGTCGAAGCCGAGACCCCCGGGCCGCACCAGGCCCCGCCCGAAGCGGCTTCCGCAGAGCTCGGCGGAGAGGTTCAGCCAGTCACCTCGCAGCCTGCCGCAGAACGCGGCGGTGGGCAGGAAGCCCACGTCACCGGCCAGCGCGCCCAGATCGCCCGTGTGGTTCGCCATGCGCTCGAGCTCGAGCGCGACCGCCCGCAGCGCGTGTGCGCGCGCGGAGACCCGGGAGCCCGCGAGCGCCTCGACGAGCTGCGCGTAGGCCGTCGCGTGTCCGATCGTGGTGTCTCCCGCGGCCGTCTCGAAATAGTGGAGCCTGCGGCGCGGGTCGCCGGCCACGACGGCGCGCTCCACGCCGCGATGCTGGTAGCCGAGCGAGATCTCCAGGTGCATCACGTTCTCACCGTGACACTGGAAGCGGAAGTGACCCGGCTCGATCACCCCCGCATGCACGGGCCCCACGGCGACTTCGTGGACCTCGTCGCCCTCGATCTTGTAGAAGTCCGCGATGCCGACCGCGGCGGCCGCCCCCGCGCGCGGCGGAAAACGCACCGGCTTGAGCCACGGGTGTCCGTCCGGCCGCAGATCGTGCTGCTCGAAGATCTCGCGCTCGAAGAGGTGGACGCTCGGTAGCTGCGGAGTGAGTGACGGGAACGAGCCTTGGATCGGCGAGCTGCGGCCCACCCGTATGCTTCCGTCGCGGTCCGAGGCGAGGACGGCGACCAGGCACGTGCCGTGCTCCCGGGCCGCCGCGAACAGCGCCGCCACACGCTCGCCGCGGCGGACGCCGTCGACCAGCGCCGTCTGCAGCTCGGCGAGCGTCAGCTCCGGCACTTCTCCCGCGGGGCTCGCGACCGCGCTCTGGGTGCGCAACAGGTCGTCCGCCGAGCTCATCGCGGGGTCTCCACGGCGGCGGCCGCCTCGCGGAGGAGGGCCACGAACGGCGCCGGGATCCAGAGTCCGAGCACGAGCACGAGCACGAGCAGGACGGCGATCGGAGTGACTCCCAGCCAGCTGTCGCGATACGGCGTCGCCGCGCCGCGCGTCGACGGCTCGCCTTGCACGACCGCCAGCACCGTCGAGCCCATTCCGACGAAGACCAGGACGAGCAGGAACAGGAACGCCGCCGCCACGCCCCAGCGCTCTGCGTGGAGCATCGCCGACAGGATGGTGAACTCACTCACGAACGGACCGAAGGGCGGCGTGCCCGTGATCGCGAAGAAGCCCCCGAGAAACAGCGCACCGGACGCGGGCAGGACGGAGAGCGCGCCCGAGACGTCGGCGGTGCGTTTGCTGCCGAACGCGCGGTGGATGTTCCCGGCGGACAGGAACAGGACCCCCTTGGAGAAGCCGTTGTTGAGCAGGTGGAGCAGCGCGCCGAACGAGCCCGCGCCGCCGATCGCGATCCCGAGCACGAGGATCCCCATGTGCTCCACGCTGGAGTACGCGAGCATCCGCTTGTAGTCGCTCTGGCGCACCATGAACGCGCCGGCGACCGCCATCGAGAACAGGCCGAGGAAGAGCAGGAGCGAGCGCGCGAACTCGGAGTCGCCGGCCGCCGCGCAGATCTGGAAGAAGCGCAGGATCGCGAGGAAGGCGCAGCTCGTGAGTCCGCCCGCCAGGAGCGCCCCGACCAGTCCCGGCGCCTCGCCGTACGCGTCCGGCTTCCAGGTGTGCATCGGCGCGAGCCCCATCTTCGTGCCGTAGCCGACGAGCGCGAGCACGAAGCCCGAGTGCAGCCAGGGCCGCGACAGATGCGGCGCGCTGGCGAGCACGTCGCTGAGCAGCATCGAGCTCGCGGTGCCTCCGAGCAGCGCCGCGTAGGCCACGAAGAAGGTGCCGAGCAGAGCCAGCGCGATGCCCACGGAGCCGATCAGGAGATACTTCCAGGTCGCCTCGATCGAGCGCGGATTGCGGTTGAAGTAGAGCAGCGGACCGGAGGCGAGTGTCGTGGCCTCGACGGCCACCCACAGGAGCCCCAGGTGTCGTGCGCTCGCGATCAGGTTCATCGTCGCGAAGAACACCAGCATCACCGAGCAGAAGATCCGGTTGGGTCGCTCGGCGCGGAGCGCGAGATAGCCGGGCGCATAGGCCGCGCAGAGGAAGAACAACAGCGCCAGATAGGCAGTCACGAGCCGCCCGATCGGATCGAGCCCGAGCCAAGGCTCGCCGGGTCCGGCACCGCGGGTCCCGAGCTCCAGCGCCACCAGCACGAGCTGGGTCGCGCCGGCCGCGGGCAAGAGCCAGGGTCGGACGCGGGCGCCGGGGGTCGCGAAGGCGAGGGCGGCGAAGCCGAGCGGCGCGAGCACGAGCCAGAGCGCCATGGCCTACTCCCGGAGCGAGGTCAGGTGCTCCGTGCTGAGCGACGAGAACTCGCGGTGGATGTGATCCATGATGATGCCCATCACGAAGACGGCGACGAAGAGGTCGAGGAGGACGCCGATCTCGACCAGGAACGGGATCGCCTCCACCAGAGTCAGTCCGAACACGAAGATGCCGTTCTCGAGCGTCAGATAGCCGACCACCTGGGTGATCGCTTTGCGGCGCGTGGTGAGCACGAGAAACCCCGTGAGCACGGTGGCGAACGAGGCGGGGACGACGAGCTCACCGACGTGCTCGTCGAGCAGCGGCAGCGAGCGCGAGAAGACCAGCGACAGGCCGGTCGCGAGCGCGCCGAGCACGAGCGACGCGGTGAAGCCGACGAACGGCTCGATCTCGCGCCGAACCGAGATGTTGCGTGTCGCGCGGAGGAGGATCGTCGGGATCGCGATCCCCTTCAGCAGCACCGTGACGATGGACAGGAGCAGGATGCGTCCGCCGGTCTGCCCGTGCGCGACGAACAGCGCCGCGCCGAGCAGCACCCCCTGCATGGCCGCGAACTGGATCGCGGCTCGGAGCCGGCTCGTGCCGAGCATCAGGAAGTTCAGCAGGAGCACGCCGACGAGAACGAGATCGAGAGTCTCTCCCATCCCTTCACCCCACCAAGAGCAGCACGCCGAAGGCGCCGAGGAGACTCGCGCCGACCAGGAGACTCGGGACGCGCAAGAGCCGCAGGCGCGCCATCACGGACTCGACCACGCCGATCAGCACCGCGATCCCGAGCAGCTCGCAGAGCGCGACCCCCGCGCCCAGAGCGGCGCCCTCGACGTGGAACGGGGTCGCCACGCGCGCGAGCAGGAGACCGTAGGCGAAGAGCTTGATCGCGGAGCCGTACAGAATGAGTGCGAACGGCGGTCCGCTGTGATCGAGCACCATCACCTCGTGGATCATCGTGAGCTCGAGGTGCGTGGTCGGATCGTCGAAGGGCATCCGGCTGTTCTCCGCCAGCAACACCACGAAGAGCGACACGCTGGCGAGCCCGAGCGACGGGGCTCCGCGCGCCCAGAGGTCGGGGAGGTCCGGCCCGAGCATCGAGCCGAGTGAGTAGGCGCCGGAGAGCTTGACGAGCACGAGCAAGGCGAAGAAAGCCGCCGGCTCCGCGAGACACGAGAACGCCGCCTCGCGCGATGCGCCCATGCCCTCGAATGCGGAGCCGGTGTCGAGCGCCGCCGCGATCGTGAAGAACCGACCCAGTCCCAGCAGGTACGCGAAGGCGATCAGGTCGCCGGGGAACGAGAGCAGCGCGCCGTTCGCGCCGAGCGGAACGATGGCCGCGGCGAGACACGCGGTGACGAGGCCGACGACCGGCCCGGCGAGAAACACCCAGCTCGTGGTGCGGCTGCGCACCACGCCCTTCCGCAGCAGTCGCAGCAGGTCGTAGTACGGCTGCAAGAGAGGCGGACCCCGGCGCCCGGCCAGGCGCGCCTTGGTCCGGGTGACGACGCCGAGCATGAGCGGCGGGAACAGGAGGGGAATCGCGATCGCGAGGACGACGTCGCTGGCGGTCACCGGCTCATTCCAGTCACTGCGAGAAGCGCGAACAGCGCGAGCCAGACGTACAGGAGATAAGCGTGGACGCTGCCGCGCTGCAGAGCGCGCAGCCGACCGGCGGCGTCGGCGAACGCCCGTGCGGCCGGCACGAGCAGGCGATCGAGCACCGCGTCCACAACCTCGCTGTGGAAGGCGCCAGACCCGGGGAAGACCGCCGCGAGCCGGGGCGCGCGCGTCCGGGGGAGCAGCGCGAACGAGAACGCGCGCACCAACGGCTCCGCGAACGACGACGCCGAATACTGCATGCGCGCGCTCGGCGCCGCGTAGCCACAGTCCCAGGTGAGTCCGGCCGCGAGCGGCGCCCGCCTGAGCCGCGCGCGCAGAGCGAGCGCGAGCAGGGCACAGAGCGCGAGCGTCGCGAGCGCGACGAGCGAGAGGGCGCCGAACGGCGCAGCGAGCGGGGCCTCGGGCCTGCCGAGCGCGACCGCGCAGGCGGCGGCCAAGGCGGGCGCGAGGGCGAACGGCGCGATCCCGATCGCGGCACACGTCGCCGCGAGCCCGGCCATCGGTGCGAGCATCGGCCCGGGAGCGTCACCGCCTTCGACCCGAGACGCGTGTCGCGGCGCGCCGAGGAAGACGCTCCCGACGACCTTCGCGAAGCTGGCGAGCGCGAGCCCGCCCACCAGCGCGAGAGCCGGCGCGGCGAGCGCAGCGAGCAGCCACGGACCGCCGTCGGCGGCGATGGCGACCCGCAACAGACCCGAGTAGACGAGAAACTCACTCACGAACCCGTTCAGCGGCGGGAGCCCGACGATCGAGACCGCGCCGACGAGGAAGAGGAGCGCCGTCACGGGCATCGCGTTCGCGATCCCGCCCAGGGCGTCGAGCGAACGCGTGCCCGTGCGCTGGACCACGGCGCCTGCGCCGAGGAACAGGAGTCCCTTGAACAGCGCGTGGTTCGCCACGTGCAGCAACGAGCCAGCGAGAGCGAGCGCCGCCGTCTGCCAGTGACCCGCCGCGCGCGCGATCAGCGCCGCGCCGAGCCCGATCGCGATGATTCCGATGTTCTCGACGCTGTGGTACGCGAGCAGCCGCTTCACGTCGTGCTGGGCGAGCGCGAACGCGACGCCCAGCACCGCCGACACGACGCCGATCACCAGCAGCGACTCACCCCACCACGGCGGGGTGTCCGGCACGAGCGAGACGACGCGGACGATTCCGTAGATTCCGACCTTGATGAGCACGCCGGAGAGCAGGGCCGACACGTGCGTGGGTGCGGCGGCATGCGCTGGAGGGAGCCAGTAGTGCAGGGGCACGAGGCCGGCCTTCAGGCCGAAGCCGGTGAGCGCGAGGACGAACAGCGCCGACTGGATCGCGGGTGGAACCGCACCGGCGCCGATCGGGACGAGGTCGAAGCTGCCGGTGGCGACCCGGTGCAGCGCGAACAGCGCCACCAGGCACAGCGTGCTCGCGCGCGTGCTCACCAGATACAGGAAGCCCGCATCGCGTACCTCGGCATCGCGGTCGTCGGCAGTGACTGCGAAGAACGCGGCGATCGCCATGATCTCCCAGCCCGCGAGGAACACGAGGGAGTGCCGGGCCAGGAGCACCAGGATCATGCCGCCGCTGGACAGGCCGAACGACACGCGAAGCCGCGCCGCCTCGCGCGGGTGCGCGGCGGCGGGGAAGTAGGCGAGGGCGTACGTGCCGCAGGCCGCAGTGAGAACCGCGACCGGCAGGAGGAAGAGGGCCGACAGAGCATCGAGGCCGAGGCGGAGGTCGCCGCCGGGAAACCCGGCCTCGAAGAGCAGAGAGTCGCCCCCGTTCCAGAGCGCGAGCACCGAGCCCGCGAGCGCGGTCACGGCACCCGCCGCCAACGAGGCGGCGGCGGCTCGGTCCGCGAGCTGCGGTCCGCGGCGCACGCACAGCGCGAGCAACCCGCTCGCAGCGATCAGCGTGGCGCCGATCAGCGCGAGCCACGTGGTCACGGCTGGCTGCTCCGACTCAGCGACACCCATGCCAACGCTGCCATCGCGGCGACGGTGATGTACGCGAGGTAGAGCTGGATGTTCCCCTGCTGGAGACGGCGCAGCCGCGCGAAGCGACTCGCGATCGCCTCGAAGAGCGGCTCGTACGCGCGCGCCGTCATCGGCTCGGCGTAGTCGGCCCGAAGCGAGCCCGCGGGCGGAAGCACGCCGCTCGGTCGCGCGGTGCGGACGCGGGGCGCGAGCGTGCGCGCCGGAAAGCCGGTAGTGAAGGGCTGAGAGAACGAGAGCGCCGAGTACTGCATGCGCGCGGCGGGTGCCGCATAGCCGCAGGCCCAGGTCTCCTGCTGCGCCCGGGGCGCTCGCCGGAGCCGCAGGGCCAACGCCGCGGCGACCAGGCCCCCCGCGAGCCAGAGCGCGAGCGCGAGCGCCGGGAGCGGGGCCAGCGCGTCCACCGCCGGCGCCGCGCTGAGCTCGATGCCGCCTGCCGCGGTGAGCTCGGCGAGCGGCGCCGCGACGGCGCGCAGCAGGAGCGTGGGCGCGAGCCCGAGCCCGACGCAGACCGCCGCCAGCGCGGCCATCACTCCGAGCATCGGGCCGCGGACGTCGTGGGCACGGCGCGCCGAGTCACTCCGCGGCTCCCCGAGAAACGCGACGCCGAACAGGCGCACGAAGCCGGCCGCCGCCAGCGCGCCAACGAGTGCGAGCAGCCCGAGCGCGACGGCTGCGGCCACGGATCCGGCCGGCGGCGCCGCGGTCACCGCGTGGAGCAGACCGAGATAGAGCAGCCACTCGGTCGCGAACCCGTTCAGGGGCGGCAGCGCGGCGAGCGCAACGGCTGCGATCGCGAACAGCAGCGCGGCGGCCGGCATGCGACGCGCCAGGCCCCCCAGGTGCTCGAGGTCCCGCGTCCCGGCGCCGTGCTGGACGCCGCCGGCGGCGAAGAACATGAGGCCCTTCATCGCGGCGTGATTCCAGACGTGAAACAGTCCCACCACCAGGCCGAGGCCGGCGAGCGTGGCGTCGCCGCGCGCGGAGCCCGCAAAGCCGAGCCCGAGCCCGAGCCCGATCAGCCCGAGATTCTCGACGCTCGAGTGCGCGAGCGCGCGCTTCAGGTCGCGCTGCCCGAGTGAGAGGGCGATGCCGACGAGGGCTCCCGCGAGGCCCAGTGCGGCGAGTGCCAGGCCCAGCTCGGGCGGGACGCCGCCGAGCAGAACCGCCACGCGCAAGAGCCCGTAGTAGCCGAGCTTCACCATCGCGCCCGACATGAGGGCCGATACGTGCGACGGAGCCGCGGCATGCGCTTCGGGCAGCCAGACGTGGAGCGGGAAGATGCCTGCCTTCACGCCGAATCCGGCGAGCGCGAGCGCGAACAGCGTCTCTGCGCTCGCCTTTCCGGACAGCAGCGCGGCCCCGGGGCCGCCGCCGACTGAGTCGCCGAGCAGCACGAACAGCGCGAGCAGCGCCGCCGTGCCCGCATGCGAGGCGACCAGGTAGATCCAGCCGGCGCGCCGCGCCTCCGGGCGCTCCCAGTCGAGGCTCACCAGCACCCAAGCGCAGAGTGACATCGTCTCCCACGCGACGAGAAACAGGATGGCGTCGCGGGCAAGGGTCACCGTGATCATCGCGGCGCACAGTACGTCGAAGAAGAACCAGCTCGCGCTGGACCAGCGCATCCCCGTGCGGCTCGACAGATAGGCGCGGCCATAGATCGCGCCGAGCGCGGACAGCGCCAGCACCGGGACCAGGAAGAAGGCGGAGAGCGGGTCGATCGCGAGCGAGAGCGTGGCGCCCGGCAGGCCCCAGCCGAGCTCTAGACCGGGAGTCTCTCCCGCGAAGAGCGCCCGCAGCACCGGAACGCCTGCGAGCAGCGCGGCGATGGGGGCGCCTGCGGAGCCCAGGCGCGACGAGAGCCCGGGCCAGCGCAAGGTCGCGAGCGCCGCCAGTCCCGAGCCGAGCAAGACGAGCAGCGCTGCGGCCAGGAGAGTCATTTCGCCGTGCTGCTCGTCCCGTTCGCGAACCCTGACTCGACTCGGTGCAGCTCCGCGGCAATCACTTCAGGCTGCGCGCGGCGCTCGAGCGCGTGGCGGAACTCCGGATCGTGCAGCGCGGCGGAGAGCCTCGAGAGCAGGCGCAGGTGCGTGCGACTCGTCGGCGCGACGATCACGAACAGGATTCCGACCGGCTTGGCGTCGAGCGCGCCGAACGGGATGGGCTGTTCGAGGAAGCACAGCGCCACGGAGGGCCGGACGTGCAGGAGCACCGGATTGCGCACGTGCGGGATCGCGATGCCATCGCCCACCGCGGTCGAGCCCAGATTCTCGCGGGCGAGCAGCACCTCGTACAGAAACTCCCGGTCGATCTCGTCGGGTAGGTCGAGCACGCGAACGACCTCGCGCAGCACGGTCTCGCGGGCTTCGCCGCCCTTCAGGAAATGGATTCCCCCGGCCTGGAGCGCACTCTCGAGACTCGGAAGCGGCTCGTGCTCTTCCGTCTCGGAGAAGAGCTCCGCGGAGACGCGGACGCCCTGGGCCGTGGCCCACTCCAGGAGCTCCGCGCGATTGAAACGGTGCTGGCCGTGTGCGCGGTGGACGGGAAGGCCTCGCTCGTCGATCCAGCGAAAGACCGTCTTCTCGGGGACGCCGAGCAATCGCGCGGCGTCCCGGACAGTGATCTTGACCCCCACCGCAGCTCTCCGCCCGCGCGGACCCGCAGGCGCGCCGGTTGTTTAGGCCGCGGCTCTGGTGCTGTCAACCAACTGTGGCGGCGTGACTCACTGACCCGGCAGCTTGATGCCCTGCTTCTCGAACTCCTTGGCGATCGCGCCTCCATACTCGGCGATGAGATCGCCGTGCGCCTTCTGCACCGCGTCGATCGTGGCTTTCCGCCCGGCGTTGCGGTCCTGGAAGCGCGGCATCACGTAGCGCGAGAAGAGCTCGTAGCTCTTCTTGGTGTTGTCCCACGAGGCCCAGTTGTGCGCGAGCTGCAGGAACGCACCGAAGCCGCCCGACTGCTGCTGCAGGTTCTCGAGCTGCGCGATCGCGTCGTCGGGCGTGCCGATCACCGCGAACTTCTGCGCGATCATGTTCTCGATCACCTCGTCGACGGTGCCCTCCATGCCGAGCGGCAGCGCCGCGACCTCGCGGAAGTAGAACAGCCAGTCACCCAGCCCGAAGCGCACGTTCTCCTTGGCCTGCTCGCGCGTCTCGGCGATGTGCATCGGGCCGACCAGGCGCCAGCGCGAGCGGTCGACCGGGTGCCCGTTCGCCTGACTCGTGTCGCTGTAGACCTGCCAGTTCATGCCCAGCATGTTGAAGCCCTCGAAGCTGGTCGCGCCGAGTGACAGGAGCCCGGCGCCGTGCTTGCCGGCGATGCGCGCGCCGGCCGGCGAGATCTGGGAAGCGACGGCGTACTCGAGGTTCTGGCTCCACGGCAGGAGCTGCAGCCGCGCTTCCTTCAGCGTGAACCAGCTGCCCTCGTGCGTGACCGTCTCGCCGCGCAGCAGGCGCAGGATCACGCCCAGGCCCTCGTCGAGCCGGTCGCGCTGCGTCGCGGCCTGGATGCCGAGCATGCGCGCGTCGGACTGCAGCGCGCCCGGGCCGGCGCCGAACATGACTCGCCCGCGCGTCATGTGGTCGAGCTGCACGATGCGCTCGGCGATCATGAACGGGTGGTGGTACGGGACCGAGATGACTCCCGTGCCGAGCCGGATGTGCCGCGTGTGCTGCGACGCGATCGCGAGGAAGATCTCGGGCGAGGCGATGATCTCGTAGCCCGCCGAGTGGTGCTCGCCGATCCACGCCTCGTCGTAGCGAAGCTGATCGAGCCACTTCACGAGCTCGAGGTCGCGGTCCAGGCACGCGGTGGGGTCCTCGCGCACCGGATGGAAAGGGGCGAGGAAGATTCCGAAGCGCAGCGGCGGATGGTTCATCGGTGGGCTCCTTCAGAGCCCATCGTGCCATACCTCGTGAACGGCTTCTCAGCTCCGGGCGCGGCCGGCGGCGAACCTGGCCCGGTCGGCCAGCGCCCGAAAGTGACTCCGATCGTGAACGTGATCCCGGGCGAAGAGCCCAGCTCCGGTCCGATGCGCTGGTATGCTCTCGCCCGTGAAGCTCGCGAAGCCGCGCATCGACGTGGGTCTCTACACCAACCGCCGTGACGAGATGCTGGCGTTCTGGCGCGACGAGGTCGGGCTGCCCTACGAGGAGCTCCTGCCCATGGGCGGCGGCGTGCAGCAGCATCGGCTCGGCCTGCTCGGCTCGGTGCTGAAGATCAATCACTCGCGCGATCCGCTGCCCGACGAGCCGCGCGCCGGCTACCGCGAGCTGTGGATCGCCCGTCCGGGTCTCTCGGCCCCGAAGCCACTCAGCGATCCCGACGGCAACCGCGTGCTGCTCGTGCCGGAGGGATACGAGTCGGTGACGCGCATCGCATACACGGTGGCGGCCTCCGACGCCTCGGCTGCGCGCGACTTCTACGGCCGCGCGCTCCAGCTCGAGCCGGTGGGCGAGTCCGCATTCCGCTGCGGTGACTCGCTCGTGCGCGTGGTCGGCGACCCCGGTGCGCGCCCGGTCGGGCGCATGACCGGCCCGGGCTTCCGCTATTTCACGATCCAGGTGTTCGGCGTCGACGAGGAGCACGCCGGCATCCTCGCGCGCGGCGGGCAGGAGGGCAGGGCGCCGCTCACCTTGGGCAAGGTCGCGCGCATCTCGTTCGTGCGGGACCCCGACGGGAACTGGATCGAGATCTCGCAGCGTGCGTCGCTCACCGGGCCGCTGCCGTCGTGAGCGCGACGCTCGACTGGTTCGGCTGCGCGACCTTCCGGCTCACGCTGGGCGAGCTCGTGGTGTTTCTCGACGCCTATCTCGACCGAGTGCCGTCCGCGCCGCAGGTCGGGCTGCGGCCTGAGGACGTGACGCGCGCGGACTGGATCGTGGTGGGTCACTCGCACTTCGACCACCTGTACGGCGCGGAGCGCATCGCCAGACGGACCGGCGCGAAGATCCTCGGCTCGCACGAGACGGTGCGGGTCATGGAGGCGCAGGGCGTGCCGCTCGAGCAGATGATCGCGGTCGCGGGCGGCGAGCGTGTGCGGCTCTCCGACGACGTGGTCGTCGACGTCTACCCGAGCCAGCACTCGTGCGTCTGGTCGCACCGCGCCATGGGCCCGTCCGACGAGGTGTGCATCGGCGACCTGGGGCTCACCTGGCAGGAGCAGCAGGAGCGTTTCCGCGGACTCGCGGCGCACTTCGGCTCGCTCGGGCCCGACGTGATGAGTCACTTGCGCGCCAGCGCGCAGGGTCCGCGCGGCGACGGCGGCGCGCTGGTCTATCACTTCCGCACGCCGCACGGCACGCTCTTCTATCAGGACACGTCGGGTCACTGGAGCGGGGTCTTGCGCGACCTGCGCCCCGACGTGGCGATCCTGGCCGCCGCGGGCCGCGGCAACGTCGACGGCGAGCCGATCCAGGGCTCGCTCGCGCAGTTCGTGGGGCGCCAGGCCGACCTGCTGCGCCCGCGGCGCGTGTTCCTCGCGCACCACGACGACTGGCTGCCGGGCTTCTCGCGCGCGATCGACACCAAGCCCATCCGCGACGAGCTCGCGCGCGTGCGGCCGCAGACGCAGCTCGTCGAAATGGGCTACGCCGCGGCCTGGCCGCTGTTCGCCCGCTAGCTGCGCAATCGCGCGGGCATGAGTCAGAGTGAGTGGCGCGCGAAGCACCTGAGTCGAGAACGCCGGAGCCGGGGCATTCCACGACTCACAGCGCCGCGAAGTCGTAGTTCATGATCAGCTGGTACTCGTCGAGCGTAGCGGGCGCGCCCCCGCGCTGATTCACCATCGCCAAGCGCGCGCGGAAGGAGAGTCCCTTGAGCTTGGGCAGGCCGGGCCGCCACTGCAGGTCGAAGTCGTACTCGTCCTCGTTGGAGCCGACGCTCGGCGCGACTCCAAAGCCGTGGATCCAGAGCGCGTAGGCCGTGAAGCCGGGCAGACCCACGCCCGAGAATACGTACGACGTCTTGAGCATGAATGCCTGCTCGGCCGCCCGATTGAAGTCCTCCACCTGCCCGCTCGTGTAGCCCGGATAGCTGCTCCACGGGCTGCGCAGGCTGGTGCCGCGGGTCGTGTTCGAGTAGCCGAGCGTCGCCATGGCTCCAGCGTAGCTGCAGGCGACCTTCACCCCGACCTGGTTGCCGGCGAAGGAGCTGCCCGTGAGCAGGTCGTTCCCGGTGCTGTGCTGGTCGGTGAACTGGGCGGCGCCGAGCACGGCCACTCCGCTCTCGAACTCGCGGGAATACTTCCCTTCCGCGTAGCCGATGTTGATCACGTCGTTGGAGAAGTAGTCGAACAGACCGATCGAGCCGTTCTTCGTCACGTAGCTCGCCCCGGCCAACGCCACGCCGCGATCGATCGCCACGCCGGCCTCCTCCGACATCGAGACGAATCTCTCCGAGTTCTGGTCCTTCATCTTGGTGACCCAGCCGCCACCGTAGATGAGCTTCCCCTCGTCCGCGCCCGGGCTCCAGCTCCCGACCAGGGTGTAGCCCTCGAACGTGTTCGGCGTCATGAGGCGATCGTCGCGGTCGATGTAAGGAGTGCTCAGCTCCTGACGGTAGGCAGTCGCCAGGAGGTCGTCGGTGATCCTGAGCTTCCCGTAGAGCTCGCCGACGACGCTGTAGCTGTCCTGGTTCGGCTTCAGCAGGAACGTGCCGCTCCGATCCGCGGGCGCGTAGATGGGGAGCGACGTGTAGCCGGTCGCGCCAATCGCGAAGCGCTCGAACAGGTAGCCGCTCCTGAGACCGATCGATCCGCCGAGGGACCACGCCTCGCTCGTGGTGGCGTCGAAGTGGTCCTGCCGCAGGTAGTAGGTGCGGAAGTTCGCGAAGAGCGTCGCGTCGCGCAGGAACGCGGGCTCGTCCTTGAGCTGGTTCTCGAGCCAGTCGGTGATCCGCTCGCGCTCCTTGGCGGGTGAGAAGATCTTTTCGATCGAGCTCTTGTCCGCGGACGCGGACTCGGGCGGCGGCTCCTCGATCGAGATCGCTTCCTGCCCCGACGCCCGGCCGGCAGCCTGCAGCAGAAGCAGGGCGAGCAGCGGCATCGCCAAGCGGATCATTCCGACCGCCCACAGAGTGACTCGCCGAGCGCCCGCGAAGCGCCTTCGCGACTCACTACGGGGCCGTCGCCTCAGAAGCGATAGGTCAGGGCGAGGAATGGTCCGCGCTCCTGGACGCGCACGTTGGAGTCGCCGGAGTCGCGGTGGAAGTCGAGAAAGCGGTAGCCGGCGTGCGCCGTCCAGCTCTCGCTGAACGCCCACGAGAGCATCGTGGTCTGCGACCAGGCGAAGTCCGAGCACCAGTTCCCGATGTTGAAGCCACCGACGTCGCCCGAGATCCCCATGGCGACGGTGTCGGAGAGATCGATGCCGAAGCGCAGGCCGACCATGGGATCAACCCATTCCTTGCGACTCCCCACCCGCGCCGAGAGACTGCCGATGTCGAGGTGGATCTTCGGAGTGACCGACCAGTAGCGTGCGCCACCATAGAGCTCGCCGGTGACGTGCCGGGTGTCGGTCGGTCTTCGCGAGAACAGACTGCCGAGCCGGAAGATCCGGTAGCCGGCGGTCGCTTGGAAGAGCCACTCGTCGAGCTCCGTCTTCTCCTCGGCGCCGACGCTGATCCCGCCGCCCGGCCCGAGCTGGACCGTCTTGCTCTGCTTGCCGCCACGAAGCTTCGCCCAGATCCCGTCGAGGTCGACCGACCAGGGCCCCCACTCTCCGCGCCCGTGCAGCAAGAGTCCGCCGGACACGTGACTCAGCAGGTCGTGGAAGGCGATGTGCTCGGATACGCTGGACGTCGAGCTATCGACCTTCGCGGCTAGCATCGGCATCCACGCGTAGACGCTGACCTCGTAGTGCTTCTCGTCCGGGAGTGCAGCGCTGGCCGGGTCGGCCGCGTGGGCGCTGGTGGCTGCGAGCGCGCAGTACAGCCCGAGTAAGGCTGCGCCGCGCGCCCTGCGTGACCGCATCGACCGTTCCCCCATCTCACTTCGGAAACAGCAGCGTCACCTGGAAGCGCAAGCCCCAATTCGGGCCGTTCGCCGGAGTGGTGACGTAGCTCCGGTAGCCCACCTGGAGCTGAAGGACCTGGGGCCCGAGCCTGACGACCTGCGAGAGCAGGAAGTTCACCGGCACCGTCCAGCGCGCGCTCACGAAGTCGTACGTCGACTCCGAGTTCACCGAGAAGGTCGTCGCGGTGTGAGTCGTGTAGGAAAGGAACGGCTGGAAGTAAGTCTGGTTGACGCGCCGCCGGCTGTTGCTTCCCGCGAAGCTCCAGATCTGGTTCCACAGGAAGCCCGTCGTCACCGGGCCCGCCATCTTCAGCACGACTGCGGTCGGCCCCGCGCCCCACTTCTCGGTGCCGAGCGAGCCGACGGTGGCCGTCGGGAGAAGAAGCGCAGGCCCGGCGCCCCAGATGATGCCGCCCCAGCTGCTCGGCTGCTTGGGCGAGAAGAAGAAGCTCTGGGTCGTGTCCGAGAGCCCGAAGTTGGGCCCGTCGAACGGCGCCACGAAGCGGTTCGTATAGGTGACGGGCAGGATCGTGCGCGAGATGACGTTCCAGTCGTCGCCGATCGAGATCGGAATCACCGGCTGGATCCGAAGCAGGTACTGCTCGCCCTTGTCGCTGGGCCCGAGCCCTTGATCGTAGTTGAACTGGAACGGAACGCTGATCAGGTCGGCGACGGGGTTGGTGAGCTTCTTCGCGAGCTCGTGGTCGTCGTCGGCGCGCGCGGTCGCGCAGAGACCGAGCGCGCAGGTCAGTCCAAGTGCGAGGTACTTCCTCATCTCTCCCAGGTCTCCATCGATTTCGGACCAAGAGTGAACGCGAGATCTGGCGAGCGTTCGGCATCGCCAGACCTCGCGCACTCGGTCGAGGCCCGGTCGGCTACTTCTTGAGCGCGAGCTTCGCGCCCGAGACACCGAGCGTCAGGCTCAGCCCCTGGGTGGTCGACTTCAGAGTCACCTGAACGCCGTTCTGGTTCTGCATGGTGAGCAAGCCGCCACCGCCGGCGATCGTGGCGCCGGCCGCCACGGCCGTGTAGTTGCCATCGAAGTCCTCGAGCTTCTTCAGGCCGTACACTTCGCCGCTCGCGGTGATCGAGGTCATGCCCACGGCGCCCACGGTGAGACCGTCGATGGTCACGTCGTACGTCTTTCCGCCGTACATGAGCTTGCCACCGCCCCAGCTGTAGCCGGCACCCGCAGAGACCGCCTTCGCGGACAAGGTCAGGGTGGCGTCCGGCTTCGCAGCCTCGGCGGCATGGCCAGTCTCGAACGGTCCCAGCAAGAACGCGCCGACGACTGCGGCGCAAACGAACGACAGAGCCTTCATCACACTTTCCCTTTCAGTTGTTGGTCTCTCGCTGTCACTTGTGTCTCTCGAGGCATTCGCGCGGCAGCACGAGAGCAACGGGCGTGCCAATACTGCGAGGAGAAAGTGAGCCGGCCGCGCGTGCGCCAATCCGCCCCAGGCGCGGTGCGCCAATCCGCCCCGCGCGCCGGCTGTTGCGCCCCTTCGCCGACGGCTAACGAGAGGCCCGGCTCTCGCACGGCGAGCCACGGCCAGGCACAGCCGTCGCATATCATGGCCAAGTGCCTATGGCGGACTCGTTCGAACATCTGCTCGCCGAGCTCTCGGCGCGGTTCTCGGGGTTGCTCTTCGACGAGGTGGACTCCGAGATCGACGCGGCGCTGCAAGCCCTGACTCGCTTCTTTGGCACCGATCGAGCCAGCCTCTTCGAGCTTCGAGGGGATTCGTCGGGGATGGCCCTGACTCACTCGTGGGTGCGCCCCGGTCTCGTCCGGACGCCAACCGACGAGTCGATCGGACTGAAGCTCCGGTGGTACTGCGCGCAGATTCGCGCGGGGACCGTACTCAACGTCCGAAGCTTGCCCGACGAGCTTCCTGCAGAAGCGATCGCCGAGCGCGAAGAGGTCCTCGCCTTGGGAATGCGCTCCCACGTCGTCGTGCCACTCGAGGTGGGCGGGAGCTGGGTCTGCGCGATAGCCATGGCAATGGCGGAGAGGGAGCGCTCGTTCTCGGAAGAGGAGATCGGGCGCATCCGGACCGTCGGGGAGCTGCTGGCGAACGCACTCCATCGCCGCAATTTGGAGCGCGAGGTGCGCGAGCTGCTGCGCCGCCTGCGTGCGGAGAATGCGTATCTCCGCAGCGCCGTCGGCGGAGACGGGGACGGGGGCTTCGAGCAGCTCGTGGGCAAGAGCCCGGAGCTGCGCCGCGTGCTGGAGCTGGCGGCGCAGGTCGCGCCTACCTCGACGGCCGTGCTTCTGCTCGGCGAGACGGGAACGGGCAAGGAGCTCATGGCTCGCGCGATCCACGCCCGGAGCAAACGGGCCGAGGCGCCGCTGATCACGGTGAACTGCGCGGCGCTTCCAGCGTCGCTCGTGGAGAGCGAGCTGTTCGGACACGAGAAGGGCGCGTTCACCGGCGCCACTTCGGTGAGACTCGGCCGCTTCGAGCTGGCCGACGGCGGCACGCTCTTTCTCGACGAGGTCGGCGAGCTCGCAGAGGAGATCCAAGCCAAGCTGCTGCGCGTGCTCGAGAGTGGCGAATTCGAGCGCGTTGGCGCGGTTCGCTCCCGCAAGGTCGATGTGCGCCTGATCGCCGCGACCAACCGCCCGCTGGAACACGAGGTGCGCAAGGGGAGCTTCCGGGCGGATCTCTACTACCGGCTCTCGGTCTTTCCCATCACCGTCCCTCCCCTCCGCGAGCGGCCCGGGGACATCCCGCTCCTGGTCTGGGAGATCATCCATCGCCGGCAGCACGAGCTGGGTCGGCATATCGAGCACGTGTCGGAGAGCGCGATGCAAGCGCTATGTCGCTACGCATGGCCGGGAAATATCCGTGAGCTCGGCAATGTGATCGAACGCGCCCTCATCCTCTCGCCGGGTACCGAGCTGCGGCTCGATGCCTTCATTGCGTCCCAGACACCGCTCTCCGAGATCTCCGAGCGCGCCGACGCCGCCGAGCGCAGTCACCTTCTGGAAGTGCTGGAGCGCCACCACTGGCGCATCGATGGACACGGCAATGCGGCAGACTGCCTCGGCCTGAACCCGAGCACGTTGCGCTCGCGGCTCCGGAAGCTCGGGATCGTTCGTCCCCACCGCGCCATCCCCGTCGACTCACCCGTGACATTCCGCGAGCGCCCGTGACATTTCGCGAGCCGCGATCGGATGCCTAGCCGCGAACCGGGACGCGAGCGGCCTGCTCGGAGCTTCCGCGGCTGAAGGTCGGTGGCACGGCGCTCGCAATAGCGCCCCCGCGTGACGGTTCGGATCACGATCGTGAGCGATACGGCGCCTCGCCGAATCTGCGTCGAGGGGCGGCTCACGGGTGCTGAAGTCAGTGAGCTCGAGCAAGCGATCGGCGGTGACCCGAGCGGCGTCTGCCTCGAGCTCGAGAATCTCCGCTCCGCAGACGAGGACGGGCTCGCCGCTCTCGGCAATCTGCGCCGCGACGGCGCGCTTCTTCGCAACGTACCCCGGCACCTCGCATGGCGGATCGAGCCAGCCGTCTGAATCGCGATCCTAGACAACTCGAACTTGGATGGAGAGTTACTGATGAAACGACTCGTGCAATCGTGCAGCCTGCTCGCGGCGCTGGCGCTCGTCGGCGTCGCGCTGCCCGCAGCCGCGCAGGAGAAGAAGCCCAACATCGTGATCATCTGGGGCGATGACATCGGCCAGTCCGACGTCAGCGCCTACTCGATGGGCGTGATGGGCTTCCACACGCCCAACATCGATCGCGTCGCCAAGGAAGGCATGATCTTCACCGACTACTACGGCGAGCAGAGCTGCACGGCCGGCCGCGCGTCGTTCATCACCGGCCAATCCGGGCTGCGCACCGGCTTGACCAAGGTCGGCTTGCCCGGCGCCGCGCTCGGCTTGCAGAAGGAAGATCCGACGATCGCCGAGCTCCTGAAGGCGCAGGGCTACGCCACCGGTCAGTTCGGGAAGAACCACCTGGGTGACCGCAACGAGTATCTGCCCACCGTGCACGGCTTCGACGAGTTCTACGGGAACCTCTACCACCTGAACGCCGAAGAAGAGCCGGAGCTTCCGGACTACCCGAAGGAGGCGGACTTCCCGAAGTTCCGCGAGAAGTTCGGCCCGCGCGGCGTGATGGACTGCAAGGCGTCGAGCACCGACGACGCGACCGTGGATCCGCGCTCCGGCCGGGTCGGCAAGCAGGTGTGCAAGGACACCGGTCCGCTGACCAAGAAGCGGATGGAGACCATCGACGACGACATCGCCGCGCGGGCCGTCGACTTCATCCAGCGCCAGAACAAGGCCGGCAAGCCCGTCTTCGTGTGGGTGAACTTCACGCACATGCATCTGCGCACTCACACGAAGCCCGAGAGCGTCGGTCAGTCGGGGCGCTGGCAGAGCCCGTACCACGACACCATGATCGACCACGACAAGAACGTGGGTCAGGTGCTCAAGGTGCTCGACGACCTGGGCATCGCGAATAACACGTTCGTCATGTACTCGACGGACAACGGTCCGCACATGAACTCGTGGCCCGACGCTGCGATGACGCCGTTCCGCAGCGAGAAGAACACGAACTGGGAAGGCGCTTACCGCGTTCCCGCCATGGTGCGCTGGCCGGGCAAGATCAAGCCGGGCAGCGTGTCGAACGAGATCGTCTCCCACCTCGACTGGCTGCCGACGTTCGTCGCGATGGCCGGCGACGCCAAGGTGAAGGACGAGCTGCTCAAGGGCTACACCGCCGGCGGTCGGACGTACAAGGTCCACCTCGACGGCGACAACCTCGTCCCCTACCTGACCGGGCAAGCCGCGAAGAGCCCGCGGGAATCGTTCTTCTACATCAACGACGATCAGCAACTGGTCGCGCTCCGGTACGACAACTGGAAGCTCGTGTTCATGGAGCAGCGCGCCCCGGGAACGATGGCGATCTGGGCGAACCCGTTCACCGATTTGCGGGTGCCGAAGATCTTCAATCTCCGCACCGACCCGTACGAGCGGGCCGACGTCACGTCGAACACCTACTACGACTGGCTGATCGATCACGTCTTCGTGCTCGTCCCTGCGCAGCAGTACGTGGGTCAGTTCCTGCTGACATTCAAGGACTATCCACAGCGCCAGAAGGCGGCCAGCTTCAACATGGACGAAGTGTTCAAGAAGCTGAAGGACAGCGGCGGGTCGAAGTAGCCATGCGGACGACTCGCATAGCGAAGCTTGCCGCCGTCGCGTTCGCCGTCTCTGTGGCGTTCGCGGCGGCGGGGCGCGCCGCCGATCCTCTGCCGTCGTGGAACGACACCGCGCCGAAGCAGGAGATCATCGCCTTCGTCGAGCGAGTCACGAAGCCTGACTCACCTGACTTCGTGCCGGTCCCCGAGCGCATCGCGACCTTCGACAACGATGGCACGCTCTGGTGCGAGCAGCCTCTGCCCGTCCAGCTCTACTTCGTGCTCGACCGCGTGAAGGCGCTCGCGCCGCAGCACCCCGAGTGGAAGCAGAAGGAGCCGTTCGCCTCGCTCTTGAAGGGCGACCTGAAGAGCGCGCTTGCGGGCGGCGATCGCGCGCTGCTCGAGATCATCATGGCCACGCATGCGGGCATGACCACGGTCGAGTTCGAGAAGATCGTGAAGGACTGGATCGCCAGCGCGAGACACCCGAAGACCGGCAAGCTGTTCACGGAGATGGCCTACCAGCCGATGCTCGAGCTGCTCGCCTATCTGCGCGCGAACGACTTCAAGAGCTTCATCGTGTCCGGAGGCGGCATCGAGTTCATGCGCGCGTGGGCGGAGCAGGTCTACGGCATCCCGCCGGAGCAGATCGTCGGCAGCAGCATCGAGACGAAGTTCGAGATCCGCGACGGCAAGCCCGTCCTCATGCGACTGGCGAAGCTGAACTTCAACGACGACAAGGGCGGCAAGCCCGTCGGCATCCAGCGACACATCGGCCGCCGGCCCGTGATGGCGTTCGGCAACTCCACGGGCGACCAGCAGATGCTCGAGTACACGCAGGCTGGCGGCGGCGCGCGCTTCGAGCTTCTGGTGCTGCACGACGATGCGGCGCGCGAATACGCGTACGGTCCGGCTCGCGGACTCCCCGACGTCAAGCTGGGCGCCTTCACCCCGGCGCTCGACGAGCACGCGAAGAAGGACGGCTGGACCGTCGTCAGCATGAAGAACGATTGGAATCGCGTCTTCGCGCGCGACGAGGCAGGAGTCACTGCGATCGACGTGCTGCTGGAGCCGGACGCCACGATGCTCCAGCACGCCGAGGCGGACAACGCCCGCTTGCTGAAGGTGAACCCGAAGGGCTTCGCACTGGACGCGAGTCACCGGCCGCACATCACGCTCATTCAACGCTTCGTTCGCACCGCGGACCTCGAGGCGCTCTATGCGGCCGTCGGCAAGGTCGTCACCACCGCCGATGTGACTCACATGAAGCTCGAGGCGTTCCAGCGGTACTATGCGCCGACCGGGAGCACGGGCGTCGCGGGCATCGTCGCACGGCCGACCCCCGAGCTGATCGAGCTGCAGCAACGGGTGATCGCTGCGGCGGCTCCGTTCATGGTGGAGACTGGAACCATCGCCGCGTTCACCGCGAAGCACGAGGACCCGGCGACCGACGCAGGCTTGATCGACTACGTGTCGACGTTCGTGCCCAAGATGACCGGCGAGCACTTCAGCCCGCACGTCAGCGTCGGGGTCGCCCCACGTGAGTATCTGGACAAGATGGTTGCCGAGCCGTTCGAGCCGTTCACGTTCTCGCCCGCGGGCGCAGCAATCTACCAGCTCGGTCCGTACGGAACGGCCGCGAAGCGGCTCGCGGAGTGGCGCTGAGAGCTTCGAACAGGACGAGGTGACGATGGCCGGCGCGAACAATGCAGTGACACACAAGGGCACCCTTTCCGGGAAGGAGTATCAGCGGGAGCTGAAGAAGCTCCACGTCGAGCTCGTCAAGCTGCAGGAGTGGGTGAAGGCAAAGGGTCGCCGGGTCTGCATCGTCTTCGAGGGCCGGGACGGCGCCGGCAAGGGCGGGACGATCAAGGCGATCACCGAGCGAGTCAGTCCGCGAGTATTTCGCGTGATTGCGCTGCCCTCGCCGACCGAGCGCGAGAAGAGTCAGATGTACGCCCAGCGCTACCTGCCGCACATGCCGGCGGCCGGTGAAGTCGTGATCTGGGACCGCAGCTGGTACAACCGCGCGGGCGTCGAGCGAGTCATGGGATTC
>DATKAO010000115.1 GCA_035498015.1 Myxococcota bacterium | reverse complement strand
CGCACGCCCGAGACGCGGCCGATCTACCGGAGGTGGCGCGCATGAACTGGGACGAGTTCGCGAAACAGGCGCCGGAGCTGGCGCGGCTGGGCGTGGAGCGCATCGATGGCAGTGGCATGGTGCTGCTCGGCACGCTGCGCCCGAACGGCTTCCCGCGCATCTCGCCCTGCGAGGCGATCTTCTGCGACGGCGAGGTCATGCTGGGCATGATGTGGCGCTCGCCCAAGGCGCTCGACCTCTTGCGCGACCCGCGCTGCGTCCTGCACAGCACGGTGTCCAAGACCGACGGCAGCGAGGGCGACTTCAAGCTCTACGGCCGCGGCGTCGACGTGCACGACCCGGGCGTGCGCAAGCGCTACTGCGAGGCGCTGTTCGCGAAGATCGGCTGGCAGCCCAGCGAGCCCGAGTTCCACCTGTTCGTGGTCGACGTGGAGAGCGCGGGCTGGTCGCGCTTCGACAACGGCGTGAAACAGCACAAGGCCTGGAAGCGCGCGTAGCTACAAGAGCCCGACGCGGATCCCGCCGCCCGAGGAACGCAGCTTGAGGCGCGGGCCCTTGCGCGCTCCGCGGCTGCCCGACACGCGGTGTGAGTCGGCCTTGCGCTCGTCGTCGAGCTCGAGGTCCAGGTGGATCTTGCCGCCGTGCGACTTGGCGTCGAGCACGAAGCAGGCCTCCTCGCGCACCTGCACCTCGATCGCGCCGCCCGAGCTCGAGATGTCGCCTTCGGGGTCGCCGAGGAACACGATCGAGGTCGAGCCGCCGGACGAGCGCGCGTGCACCGCGCCGTCGACGCCGTCGATCAAGAGGTCGCCGCCCGAGGAGCGCAGGCTCACGTCGCCGTACACGTCGCGCATCTCGGTGTTTCCGCCCGAGCTGCGCACGCGCACGTCGCCGTCCACGTTCTCCACGTCGACCGAGCCGCCCGAGCTCTGCAGGTCGACGTGGCCGACGACACCGGACAGTGTCACGTCGCCGCCGCTGGCCTGCAGGTCGACGTCGCCCGTGACTCCGTCGATGCGCGCGTGACCGCCGCTCGCGCGCATGGCGACCGCGTAGCGCTTGGGCACCCAGATGCGCACGCGCACGTCGAGCAGGCCGAACAGCCCGAGCAGCCAGCCCTCGCTGCGCACGGCGAAGCGCACGTCGTCGCCGTCGACGTCGAGCGCGAAGATCACGCGCTCCGCGCGCCGGCCGCGCGCCTCGGCCTCCACGCGCACCTCCTCGGCGTCGTGGGAGCGCACGTCGACGCTGCCGCGCTCGGAGCGCACGAACAGGGTGCCGCCGGGCTTCACCGGGACCACCTCGTCCATGAATTCGGGGCTCTCGATCGTCTGCACCAGGGGCACCTCTTGGCCTTCATAGCAAGGCGGGTGCCCGCTCGGGAAGCCGGAACGCGCCGCGCGGGCCGGCCGACCGGAAGCCGCCCGCTGCACTGCCGGAAGGGGGCTGCGGCGCCCGTGTAGAATGCCCGCGCCCGCGTCGGCAGGAGGACTCATGGCGTCAACGGTCAGCGTAGGGGGAGAGTGCCAGGCGCGCTTCGCGCGCCTGCGCGAGGCGTTCGCGGAGAGCTTCGCGAACGGCGAGGTGGGCGCCTCGGTCGCGGTGGCGATCGACGGCCAGCTCGTGGTCGATCTCTGGGGCGGCCACCGCGACGCCGCGCGCACGCTGCCCTGGCAGCGAGACACGCTGGCCAACGTGTACTCCACGACCAAGGGCGTGACTGCCATCTGCGCGCACCGGCTGGTCGAAGCGGGCAAGCTCGATCTCGACGCGCCGGTCGCGAGCTACTGGCCCGAGTTCGCGCAGCAGGGCAAGGGTGCCATTCCCGTGCGCTGGCTGCTCTGTCACCGCGCGGGCGTGCCGGCGCTGCGCAAGCAGATCCCGCCCGGGGGCCTGTACGACTGGAAGTACATGACCGAGTCACTCGCCGCCGAGGCGCCGTTCTGGGAGCCCGGCGCGCGCCACGGCTACCATGCGCTCACCTACGGCTACCTGGTCGGCGAGGTGATCCGCCGCGTCGACGGACGCAGCGTCGGCAGCTACTTCCGCGAGGAGCTGGCGCGGCCGCTGGGGCTGGACTTCCACATCGGCAGCGGGCCCGAGCTCGACGCGCGCATCGCCGAGATCATCCCCGCGCCGCCCTCTCCGCCGGGCGTGCCCAATCCGTTCCACGCGGCCGCCCAGAACCCCGAGTCACTCGTGGGCCGCGTGTTCGCCAACCCGCCACTCACTCCGGGCACGGTCAACACGCGCGCCTGGCGCGCGGTCGAGATCCCGGCCGGCAACGGCCACGGCACGGCGCGCGGGCTCGCGCGGCTGTACGGCGCGCTCGCGAGCGACGGCCGGCTCGACGGCGTGCACGTGCTCTCGCCGGCGCAGGTCGCGCGCGCGAACACCGAGAACTCGGTCGGCCAGGACGAGGTGCTCTCGCCGCTCCCGACCCGCTTCGGGCTGGGCTTCATGATGACCCAGCCGCTCATCCCGTTCGGCCCCAACCCCCGATCGTTCGGCCACCCCGGGGCGGGCGGCTCGATCGGCTTCGCCGACCCCGACGCGCGGCTCGGCTTCGCCTACGTGATGAACCAGATGCAGATGGGCCTGGGCGGCGACGCTCGCGGCTTCCGGCTGATCGCCGAGGTCTACGAGGCGTTGAAGTAGCCCCGTTCCGGCCGTTCGTTAGGATCGAAGCATGGGCAAGCGACAGGAGCAGGAAGAAGCGCGGACCGAGGTCACCGAGGTCGCGCCGGACGTGCTGCGCATGCAGCTCCCGATCCAGATGCCGGGCCTGGGCCACGTGAACTGTTATGCGCTGGTCGACGGCGAGGGCGCGGCCCTGGTCGATCCGGGCCTGCCGGGCACCACCAGCTGGCGCGCGTTGCAGGACCGGCTGAAGCAGGCCGGCATCCGGCTCAAGCACGTGCACACCGTGGTCGTGACTCACTCGCACCCCGATCACTTCGGCGGCGCCACGCGCTTCGTGCGCGAGTCGGGCGCGCGCGTGATCGGTCACCGCAACTTCCGCTTCGGCATGCCGAGCGCCGCCACGCCCGAGGTCTCCGCCGAGCACCTGGGTGCGGAGAAGCCCGCGGCCGAGGCCGAGAGCGAGGCCGGGAAGCCCGCGTCGGCCGCAGCGGCGGGGAACCGCGCGCTCGGCACCTGGGGCGGCCCCACGCCCTGGGGCGGCACGCGCCCGCGCCCGCCGTTCAAGCAGCGCATGAGCTGGCGCATGATGCGCATGTTCGGCGGCACCGACTTCGTGCCCGAGATCTCCGACCCGGTCGAGAACGGAAACGTGCTGCGGCTGGCCAAGCGCGACTGGTTCGTGCTGCACACGCCGGGTCACACCGAGGATCACATCTGCCTGCACGACCCCGAGCTCGGCATCTTCCTGGGCGGCGACCACGTGCTGCCCTCGATCACGCCGCACATCTCGGGCATCTCGTCGTCGCGCGATCCGCTGGCCTCGTTCTTCTACTCACTCGACCGCGTGGCGGAGATCAACGGCATCAAGCACGCGCTGCCCGCGCACGGTCACCCGTTCAGTGACTTGCGCGCGCGCACCGAGGCGATCAAGCGCCACCACTACGACCGGCTCGACAAGATCCGCGCGATCTCGCGCGAGCTCGGGCCCGCGTCGGTGGAGGACATCGCGAAGAAGCTGTTCCAGCCGCGCAGCTGGGGCGCGATGGCCGAGAGCGAGACCTACGCGCACCTGGAGCACCTGCGGCTCGCAGGCAACGCGGAGAGCCATCGCGAGGGCGAGAAGCTGATCTATACGGCTGGCTAGCGTCCCATGAAGGCGATCCTCTGGGACAACGACGGCGTGCTCGTCGACACCGAGCGCTTCTACTTCGAGGCTTCGCGCGCGGCGCTGGTCCGGCTCGGGGTGGCGTTCGACGAGGCGATCTACGTCGACCACTGCCTGCGGCACGGCG
>DATKAO010000114.1 GCA_035498015.1 Myxococcota bacterium | reverse complement strand
GATCTCCTCGGTGCGCTCGACCGAGTCGGCCACGCTCGCGGCGATCTGGGCGCTGGTGCTGGTCTGCTGCTCGACCGCGATCACGATCGTGCGCGTGTTCTCGTGCATCTCGTCGATGATGCGGCCGATGGTCTCGATCGCGTCGACCGCGGAGCGGGTCGAGGACTGGATCGAGCGGATGCGCTCCTCGATCTCCTGGGTCGCCAGCGCAGTCTGCTTGGCGAGCTCCTTGACCTCGTTGGCCACGACCGCGAAGCCCTTGCCCGCCTCGCCGGCGCTCGCGGCCTCGATCGTGGCGTTCAGCGCCAGCAGGTTGGTCTGGTCGGCGATGTCGTTGATGACTCCGACCACGTTTCCGATCTCCTGCGCCGCCACGCCGAGCTTCTCGAACACCTTGTTGGTCTCGCGCGCCGTGTTCGCGGCCTTGCCCGCGATGTCGGCCGAGTGATTCGAGCTCTTCGCCACCTCGCCGAGCGACGCCGACAGCTCCTCGACCGCGGTCGACACCGAGCGGATCGAAGCGCTGATCGACTCGACCTGCTCGCGGGCGGTGTCCATGCTGTTCATGACCACCGCGGCGCCCTCGGCCAGCTCGATCGCGCTGCGGCTCGACTGACCCGCGGCGGCGGCGACCGCGCCCAGGTTCTCGCCCGCCGACTGGGTCGCGTCGTCGACCTGCACCGAGCTCACGCCCAGTGACTCGGCGCCCTTCTCGATCTGCTCCGCGGCGGGAGTCAGCTCTTCGACCGTCTGGGCCAGCACTTCGACCGAGCCCTTCACCTGGCCGACCAGCGTACGCAGGCCGTCGATCATGCCGCGCAGGGCGCGCGAGACACTGCCCAGCTCGTCGTCGCGCCGGATCTCGACCCGGCGGGTCAGGTCGCCGTCGGCGACCGCCAGCGCGAGCTCGGTCGTGGTCTCGACCACGTCGGCCACGATCTGGCGCGACAGGCGCGCCGAGGTCGCGAGGCCCGCGGCGAGCGCGGCGATCAGCGTGAGCGCGAGGATGATCGCGTTGCGACGCGTGTAGGCGGCGATCGCGTCGAGGTCGTCGGAGATCGCGGCGGCGCGCGCGGCGCGGAAGTCGTCGATCATGCGCGAGAGTCGCGCGGCGACGTGCCCGTCGCGCTCGACCTCGTCGCGCAGCCGGTCGGTGACGTGACCGCCCAGCATGGCGGTGCAGTGCGCGAGCGCGTCCGCCGTGTATCTGCGCACCGCGCCGCGCAGCTCTTCGACCTGCGCGCCCGGGGCCAGCGTGTCGAGCTTGACGATCTCGCCGTCGAGCTCGTCCGCCATGGAGCGCGCGTGCTCGAGCGCGGCGGAGTCGAAGCTGTTGCAGGCGCGGTCGGCGGTCGACTGGAAGGTGGTGAGGCGCGAGGCGGTGCGGCTGGCGGCGTCGAGCACGGGATAGTGGTTCTGGGCCAGCGAGCGCGTGTAAGTCCGCACCTCGAGGGCGCCGCGGAACGCCCAGACTGCCGAGCCGATGGGCAGCATGAGCACGGCTACGAAGCCGAGCAAGAGCCTTCCGCGAAGCGTGAGTCGCTGCACCGTTGCCCCCCTGTGTGCGAGCCCTCGACCGATCGGCGGGCGCGGACTTGGACTTGACGCTTGCTAGCCCGCGTGGAGCAGCACGTCGCGCTCGTAACACGACGGATCGGGAAACTCGCGGAAGGGCAGGCCACGCGCCGCGCCCGCGTCGGGCAGCGGCACGGCGCCGCTGCGCGCCAGGAGCTGGGCGAGCAGCGCGCGCAGCGCCTCGAGCGCGCTGCCGTCGCCGCCGATCAGCGCGCGCGCGCGGAACGAGTCACTCCGCAGGCGCAGCACCTCGAGCGCGCCGCCGCGGCAGTCGGCCCAGTTCAGCGCCAGGTCGATCACGACCACCGGCTTGGCGCCCAGGCCGGACACGAGCCCGACGCCCACGGCCTGGATGCGCTCCCAGGTGAGCAGCGATGGCTCGGCGCCGTCCACGCGCATGCGCACGCCGTCGGGATCGAGCTCGAGCGGCACGGCGAGAGTCACCTTCACGGCGCTGGGGCCGGTGTTCTCGGGCGGAGGCGTGTACACGACGGTGCGCTGGTTGTCGTCCAGGGCGAGCTCCACGCGCACCGGCTCGGGCGGCGGGGGGGGCTCTGCCGGTGGCGCGGTCTCGAGCTTGCGCTCGAACTCTTGCACGAGCTTCGCGAGCCGCTCGCGCTTCTCGTCGGCGAGCTCCGTGCTGGCCAGCGCCACGCGCGCGGCGGCCAGGGCCGACGCGGTGTCGAGCTCGGCGGCGAGCTCCGCGGCGCGTACCGCCTGACCGACCGACAATGGAGCGCGGCCGTCGGGAGTCACCACGCAGCGCAGCGCGGCGATCGCGGCCTCGCGCCGCGCCTGCACCACGAGCTCGGGCACGATGCGCAAGAGCACCGTCGTCTCGGCACGTGCCTCGGGCGCGGCGCGCACCAGCTCGTCCCAGACGCGCGCCGCGGGCGCGAGCGCACCGTGGCGCGCGTAGATCTCGAGCAGGCGCTTGGCCGCAGGCAGCCCCTGTGTCTCGCGGCCCGAGGCCTGGTGCGCGGACCACACCACGGCGAGAGCGCCGGCGTCGTCGGGGCGCTCGCGCAGCAGCTCCGTGGCGAGTGAGATGGCCTGGTCGTGGGAGCCGCGGTCCAGCGCGGCCTGGGCGCGCCGTGTGCGCGGGTCGAGCTGGGCGGCTGCCCGCGCCTCGGCGCGCCGCGCTGCCCGGCGCTCCTCGAGCCGAAGCGAGCGCGCGGCGGCGGCGAAGCCCGCACCGGCGGCCAACGAGGCGAGGCTCGGCACGAGTGACTCGCCCAGCGCGACCGCGTCGCCCGCGAGCGCGAAGTGGAAGAGCCCGCTGACTGCGACCCAGAGCGCGGGCGCGGCCCAGCCCGGCACGCCGACGCCGAGCCCGGCGATGCGCACCGTGTCGCGGCCGTTGCGCACGCCGCACGCGCCGGCCAGCGCCGCCGCGATGCCCGCGGCGCCGACCAGCGGTGCGCGCGCGCCGCCGCTCGAGACGAGATACGCCAGGGCCGCGGCGAGCACGCCCAGGAGGCACAGCGCCGCGAACCCGCCGCGCCCGAAGGCGCGCTCGAGCGCCGGGCCTGCCAGCCAAAGGAGCAGCAGCACGCCGAGCAGGTGCGCGCTGCCGGCGTGCAGGGTCCAGTAGGTCCCGAGCGCGAAGAGCTGCGGAGACGCCGGGACCCAGCCCAGGCGGCGGAAGGGGTGGTTCGGCCCGGGCGCGGCGTCGGTGCCGCGCAGCGCGAGCGCGGTCACCAGGTCGAGCTCGGCCTGTGACTCGGCACGGGCGGCCTCGGGCGCGGAGCCGGCCTCGGCCCGCGCGCGCGCCATGCGCTCGGCGTAAGAGTCGCCGTCGGGCCGGCGCTTCAGCTCGGCGAGCAGCTGCGGGTCGAGCGCGAGATACGGGTGGTTGAGCCACAGCTCGAACGCGCTGTCGAGCTCGACGGGCGTGGAGTCCCCGGTCAGTCCGACCCAGCCGCGCGCGCCCACGAAGCCGGCGAGCAGGAGCGCCGCCAGCGCGGCCGTGACCCAGGGCAGGCGCTCGCCGCGCGCGGCTTCGTCGCTCTTGGGCTCCAGCATCGGCTCACTCCGGTCGCCGCGCGAGCGCGGCCCACGGAGTATCGGCAGACGGGGAGCGGAGTTACACCCGGATCTCGCCGGCGCTGATGCGCGCGAAGGCGTCGGCGTCGAGCGGCGCGTAGGTGCGCGCGCCGTCGTCGCGCACGAACAGCGGATCGCTCACGCGGGCCGGGTCGTAGCCTTCCTGCTGCAAGTCGACCTTGCGCAGCTTGAACGTGCCGGTCACCTCCGCCTCGCGCTGCAGGCGCACGAACACCGGCACGGCGTAGGCGGGCAGGGCAGTCACCGCGTGCGCGTAGAAGGCGCGCGGGTCGAAGTCTTCCTTGCCCGAGACGATCAGGGCCGCCATGCCCGCGCGGCCGTCGGCGCCCGGCACCGCCACGCCGTACACGTTCACCATGTCGAGCCCCGGGAAGCTCGCCAGCGCCTCGGCGACCTCCTGCGTCGACACGTTCTCGCCCTTCCAGCGGAAGGTGTCTCCGATCCGGTCGACGAAGTAGAAGTAGCCCTGCGTGTCTTGCCGCAAGAGATCGCCGGTGCGGAAGAACGAGTCACCGGGGGCAAACGCGTTGCGCAGGATCTTGCGCTCGGTCGCCTCCGACGAGGTGTAGCCCTCGAAGCGGCCGCGCGTGCTGGTCTTGCTCTTGGGCAGCGCGCCGATCAGCTCGCCGACCTCGTCTGCGCCGCACTCGATCAGGTGACCCTGCGCGTCGCGCGGGTGCTCGTCGCGCTCCACGTCGTAGCGCACGAGCCGCGCATCCATGAGCAGCCGCGTGGGGATCCGGCCGACCGAGCCGCTCTTGTTGTCGAGGTTGAGCAGCGACACGTTGCCCTCGGTCGCGCCGTAGAACTCGACGATGCGCGGGATGCGGAAGCGGTCGCGGAATGACTCCCAGATGTCGGGCCGCAGGCCGTTGCCGATGCAGAACTCGAGCGCGTGCTGGCCATCGGCCGCGTCGTCGGGCTGGTTCAGGAGATAGCGGCAGAACTCGCCGATGTACTGGAACGAGGTCGCCTGGTAGCGGCGCACGTCGGGCCAGAACTCGCGCGCGCTGAAGCGCCGCCGCAGCGCCACCGCGCCGCCCGAGAGCAGCGCCGCGCCGACCGCCATGCAGCCGCCCGCCGTGTGGTACAGCGGCAGCGCGCAGTACATGGTCGACTCGGGCCCGAAGCCGGCCAGCCGCGCCGCGGTGCCGGCGGTCATGAATCGCAGGTGACTGAAGCGCGCCGCCTTGGGCAGCCCGGTGGTGCCCGAGGTGTAGATGTAGAACAGGTCGTCGCCGGCGCGTGACTCGTCGCGCGAGCCGGGCGGCAGGTTCGCCGACGGCCGCGTGGCCAGCTCGCTGCCGAGCTCGAGCGCGCCCGCGGGCAGCTTCGGCACCGGCGCCCCGGGCTCGGTGGCGACCCACAGCTGCCAGCGGCCCGTGTCGATTCCGTCGCACAGGCCGAGACACTCGGCGCCCACGATCCAGTGCTTCGCGTCGGCCGTGGCGAGCGCGTGCTCGAGCGCACGGCCGCTGAGATTGGTGTTGATGAGCGCGGTGGTGACTCCGGCCTTCGCGAGCCCCGCCCAGATCTCCAGGAACTCGGGCCGATTCTGCATGAGCAGCGCCACGCGGTGACCGCGCCCGAGCCCGTGCGCGCGCGCCCAGTGGGCCACGCGGTTGGCTTCGCGGTTCAGCTCGTCGTAGGTGACCTTGCGGTCTTCGAACAGGATGAAGGGCCGGCCCGCGCGCGCGATCGCCTGCTCCTCGATGACGTCGCCCAGCGTGCGCGGCGCGTCGGGGCGCAGGCGCGCGACCGGCAGACCGAACTTCGCGAAGCGCCAGAGCTGAGCGGCCCGTTCGAACATGCGCGGCAGACTATCACGCGTTGCGCGCGGCGCCCCGGGGCCGGTTGGGCACGCGGATCCTGCGCTTCTCGGGCTCGCGGTTCTGGCGGAACAGGATGCCCACGTGACCCACCACGCCCACCAGCTCGGCCCGCGTCCGCTCGGCCAGCTCGGCCAGCAGCGCGCGCTTGGTGTCCTTCCAGCCGAGGAAGCGGATCTTGATCAGCTCGTGCGCAGCGAGCTCCGCCTCGGTCTTCTGCACCACGGCATCCGACAGGCCCTCCTTGCCCACCATCACGGTCGGCCGCAGCGGGTGAGCCAGCGCGCGCAGGTGTCGCCGTTGGAAGCCTTCGAGCTCGTCCATGCATCTCCCGCGGGCGCGCCGCCGCGCAGAACGTATCATGCGCGCATGTATCGGGACCGCAAGGTCGTCGTGGTCATGCCCGCGTACAACGCGGCCAAGACACTGAAGCGCACTTACGACGAAGTGATGGCCCAGGGCATCGTCGACGAGCTGATCGTGGTCGACGACGCCAGCACCGACGAGACCGTGCAGATCGCCGCGAGTCTCCCGAACACGGTCGTGCGCGTGCACGAGCGCAACCGGGGCTACGGCGGCAACCAGAAGACCTGCTACCGCGCCGCGCTCGAGCTGGGCGCCGACGTGGTGGTCATGGTCCACCCCGACTATCAGTACACGCCGCGGCTGCTGCCGGCGATGGTCGCGCTGGTCGGCGGCGACGTGTACCCGTGCGTGCTGGGCTCGCGCGTCCTGGGTGGCGGTGCGCTGCGCGGCGGCATGCCGATCTGGAAGTACTTCGCCAACCGCGGACTCACGCTGGTCGAGAACTGGCTGCTCGGCTCGAAGCTCTCGGAGTTCCACACGGGCTACCGCGCGTTCAAGGCCAGCCTGTTGCGCGAGCTGCCGCTCGAGGCGAACTCGGACGACTTCGTGTTCGACAACCAGATGCTCGCGCAGATCCTCTGGGCCGGGCACGAGATCGCGGAGGTGACCTGCCCGACGGCCTACTTCGACGAGGCGTCGTCGATCAACTTCCAGCGCAGCGTGCGCTACGGCTTCGGGTGTCTGGGCACGGGACTCGAGTTCCGCCTCGCGCGCTGGGGGCTGCGCGCGTCGCCGCGCTTCCCAAGGATTCCGGAGCGCGGCTAGAGTGCCCGCGCGACCCCCAGTCCGGCGCGCGGCGATCGCCGCGGGGCTGTGTCTTCTGGTGGTCGCGGGCTACTCGGGCGTGACTCAGCTCGAGCTCTTGAACTACGACGACGACGAGTATTTCACCCTGAACCCGCTGGTGAACGGGGGACTCCGCGCCAGCGCGGTGCTCCAGGCCTTCACCACCTTCCACGCCGGCAACTGGCATCCGCTGACCTGGATCTCGCACATGGTCGACGTGTCGCTCTTCGGACTGACTCCCGAGGGCCCGCACGTGGTGAATGCGGCGATCCATGCGCTGAACGCCGTGCTCGCGTTCCTGGCGCTGGCGGAGCTCACCGGCACGACCTGGCGTGCGGCGCTGGCCGCCGCGCTGTTCGCGATCCACCCGTTGCGCGTGGAGTCGGTGGCCTGGATCGCCGAGCGGAAGGACGTGCTGTCCATGGGCTTCGCGCTGGCGGCGCTCTGGGTCTGGGCCGCTTGGGCGCGGGGCGGGCGGCGTGCGAGCTACTGGGGCACGGTGGCGCTGTGCGGAGCCTCGCTGCTCGCCAAGCCCACCGCGGTGACCTTCCCGTTCCTGCTGCTCCTGCTCGACTTCTGGCCGCTGCGCCGCTGGCACTCGGCGCGCGCGCTCGGGCCGCTCGCGCGCGAGAAGGCGCCATTCTTCGCGCTCGCCCTGGCTTCCAGCGTGGTCACGCTGTTCGCGCAACAGGCGCTGGTGCGGCGCCCGTCGCTCGCGCTGCGGCTGGAGAACGCGGACATCGCCTACGTGGACTATCTGCGGCGCTTCCTGGTCCCGGTGGACCTGGCCGCGATGTATCCCTTCCGGAGCGCGCCCGAGACGCGTGTCTGGGTCGCGTGCGCGCTCTTGTTGCTCGCAGTCACGGCTTTCGCGCTGGCACAGGCGCGCCGCCGGCCGTGGCTGATCGTGGGCTGGCTCTGGTTCGTGGGCACGCTCGTGCCCACGATCGGGATCGTGCGCGTGGGCGTGCAGGCCTCGGCCGACCGCTACACGTATCTGCCGTCGCTGGGTCTCTCGCTGGCGCTGGCCTTCGCGGCCGGGGAGGCGGTCGCACGCGCGCCGCGCGCGCGCGTCGCGGTCGGCGCAGTGGCAGCCGCGGTTCTGCTGAGCTTCGTGGCTCTCACCCGCGTGCAAGTCGCGACCTGGCACGACATGGTCTCGCTGTTCAGCCATGCGCTCGAAGTGACCCGCTCGAACTGGTACGCGCACACCGAGCTCGGGATCGCGCAGGCGGGGCAAGGCGAGTACGAGGCCGCGCGTGACTCGCTGGAGGCCGCGGTGCGCATCCAGCCCGCGTATCCGCGGGCGCTCGCGAACCTGGGCAGCGTACAGGCCGAGCTGGGAGAAACCGAGGCGGGCATCGCGAACCTCGAGCACGCGCTGGCGATCCAGCCCGACATCACCGGCGGGAGGCTCGGCCTCGCGGTCGCGTTCGAGCACGCGGAGCGGCTCGCGGAGGCCGAGGCCGCCTACCGCCGGGCCTTCGACGACCCGACCACCGCCAGCGAGGCCCGGCTGCGCCTGGCGCGGCTCTTGTCGGTCGCGCCCGATCCCGCGCTGCGCGATGGCGCGCAGGCCGTGGCGCTGTGCGAGGAGGTGTGCCGCGCCACGCCCTGTGACTCCCCCGAGGTGCTCGACATCCGCGCGATGGCGCTCATGGAGGCCGGCCGGCAGGACGAAGCGGTGGCGACCGCGCGCCAGGCCGCCGCGGCCGCGCGAGCGCGCGGCGACGCCCAGCTCGCGCTCAAGCTCGGCGCGCGCATCGTGAGCTACCAGTCGGGCCAGCCGCTCCGGCTGCGACTCAGTGGACGCGCACGCTGAGCCGCAGCAGCCACAGCCCGACCGCCAACGCCAGCGCCGCGACCTTCTCCCAGTGTCTCCCGCGCACCAGCTCGCCCAGGCGCGGGCGCGCACGGCCCAGCGCCCGGCGCTCGCGATAGAAGGCGCTCACGAGCTTGGCCAGCTCGTCCTCCGAGCCGATCTGGCGCAGCTCGCCGTCGCGCGCCGCCGAGACCGAGCCGCGCTCCTCGGAGACCACGAGACAGAGCGCGTCGGTGCGCTCCGAGAGACCCAGCGCTGCGCTGTGCCTCGTGCCCAGCCCGCGCAGCGCCGACGGGCCGCGCGTGAGCGGCAGGTGGCAGCCGAAGCGGCTCACGTCGCGGTCCTCGACCACCACGGCGCCGTCGTGACCCGGTGAGTGCGGATCGAACAGGCTCGCGAGCAGCGCGGTCGAGAGGCGCCCGCCGAGCTCGTGACCGCCCTGCAGGTGGCGCTCGAGCGGGTGCGTGCCGGCCACGACCACGAGCGCCCCGATGCGCGCGGCGGCCAGGTCGGCGAGCGCCCGCGCCAAGAGGTCCGGCGTGTCGAGCCGGGGCCGGCGCTCGCTGCGCGGCGCGAGCGCGAACGCCGCCAGCGCTTCGAAGCCGCGCCGCAGCTCCTCCTGGAAGATCACCACCAGCGCGAGCGCGAGCACCGCGAAGAAGCCCTGGAACAGCCAGGTCGTGAGCCCCAGCCCGAGCGCGCGCGCCGCGAGATACACCGTGCCCAAGAGCGAGAGACCCAGCGCCGCGAGCGCCGCGTGCGAGCGGCGCAGCCAGCTCATTCCCGCGTAGAGCAGGAGCGCCACGATCGCGATGTCGAGCGCATCTCCGGGACCGAAGCTGCGCAGCGCGGCGCCCATCGAACCTCCCGCCAGGTGAAACGAGAGCGGATGAAATGAAGCTCGAGGGGTAGGGCGACGTTACCGAATCGTGGGCGCGAGCTGTAGTCTCGACCCGAATGACTGCCCCGGCCCGTGAGCTGCGCAACCATTGCCTCGAGATCCTCCAGGCAGGGGACCTCGCGCGGAAGCTCGCGCCGCCGCTCGCGCCCGACGGCTCGGCGCTGCCCGACGCCACGCCCGGCGAGCCGCTGTACGTGCCCCGGCCGGCGCGCGCGCCCGAGCTCGAGATGCGCGGCGGCGCCGCCCGCCTGCCGCGCCCGGCCGAGCTCGGCGACCCGCGGGCCCGAGCGGCCTGTCTCCGGCGCTTCGCCCACCACGAGCTCATGGCCGTGGAGCTCTTCGCCTGGGCGCTGCTGCGCTGGCCCGACGCGCCCCCGGACCTGCGGCGCGGCTGGGCGGCCGCGCTCGCGGACGAGCAGAGACACTGCCGCATGTATCTCGAGCGCCTCTACGCGTACGGAGAAGGTCTCGCCGACGAGCCGCTCTCGGACTACTTCTGGAAGCACGCCCCGGCGATCCACGCCCACGCGCGCGGCCCGGCCGCCTTCCTGGCCGCCATGGGACTCACCTTGGAGCAGGCGAACCTCGACTTCACCGCGCTCTACGCCGAGGGCTTCCGGCGCGCGGGCGACGAGGCGAGCGCGGCCGTGTCGGAGGCCGTGCACCGCGACGAGTGCCGCCACGTGGCGCTCGCCGTACGCTGGCTCGCCCGGCTCGCGCCCGCGGGCGAGAGCGACGTGCAGGCCTACAGCGCGTCGGTGCCGTTTCCGCTCGAGGCGTCGCGCGCCAAGGGCCGGCGCTTCGATGCCGCAGCGCGGCGCGAGGCGGGACTCTCCGAGGCCATGATCGCCCACGTGCGCGACGCGCGCGCGACTCAAGAGAGCCGGCCGCGCAGGCAGAGCCGTCGGTAGGGGTGCCCGCGGTGCTCGTCGGAGCTGCATCATGAGTGACTCGCCGCTCTTGTTCGCCAACCTCGGAGCCGAGGAGGGCGACGGCTGGCGGCGCATGGCCGCGCACCCGCGCGTGCGCGCGGCCGCCTGGCTGTGGGCCGCGCTGTTCCCGGCCGACGCGCCGCGCGCCGATGGCCTGGCCGCGCGTGCCGAGCTCGCGAGTGCGCTCGAGCGCGATGCGCAGCGGGCGGCCCTGGAGACGTGTGAGTCGCCCGGTCTCGTGCCCTGGCTCTCCACGCCCGAGGCCGAGGCGGCGGCCCGGCACGCGCGCGTGCCCCTCGCGGCCGCGCCGCCCGGGGTGGTGGCGGCGGTGCACGACAAGGCCTTCGCGCTCGAGGTCGCGCGCGCCGCGGGCCTGCTGCCCGCCGAGATCGGCGAGACCGCGTTCGCGCTCGGGCCCGAGGAGCTCGGCGCCGCCGACACCGTCCGGTGTCGGATCGAGGCCGAGGTCGAACGCTGGCCCGCCGAGCTGCGCGAGGAGTTCGTGCTGAAGCCGCGCCTGGGCACGAGCGGCCGCGGGCGGCTCACCGGCCGCGACGGCCGGCTCGACCCCGAGTCGCTGCGCGGCAACCTGCCGCGCTTCCGCGAGCGCGCCGGCTGCGTGGTGGAGCCGTGGCTCGAGCGCACTGCGGACCTGTCGGCGCAGCTCTGGATCAACGGTCCCGGCGACCAACGGGTGCTCGGGACCCTGGGCCAGGTCCTGACTCCGGCGGGCGTGCCGCTGGGTCACTGCGGCGTGATCCGAGCCGACGGCTCGATCCACTCCGGCAGCCCCTGGGACGCCGAGCTGCGCGCCGCCGCGGCCGTGCTCGCGCGCGCCGCCGCCGCTCGGGGCTACACCGGACCGTGTGGCCTCGACGCCTTCACCTACCGGGCCGCAGACGGGCGCGAGCGCCTGCGTGCGGTGGTCGAGTGGAACGCGCGCTTCACGGCCGGGACGAGCGCCCTGGGTCTGCTCGCCCGGGCGCGCCGGGCCGGCTGGCTCGACGGGGCAGGGGCGTTCGCGCTGGGCGTCGCGCGGCCGGACTTCGCGGCGCGCCGGCTCGAGCTGTTCCCGGCCGACCCGGAGCTCGCGCTCTGGCTGGCCGCCCGGCCCTGACTCAGGCCATCACCTGGCCGCCGTTCACGTCGAGCGTCTGGCCGGTGACCGCGCGCGACAGGTCGCTGGCGAAGAACACCACCGCGCCCACGATCTCCTCCGAGCTGGGGATCTTCCCGAGCGCGATCTTGGACGCGACCTCGCGGTACACGGCCTCGGGAGTCACTCCGCGCGCGGCGGCCTGCGCCTTGAAGTAGCCTTCGAGCGTGGCGCCCCAGATGTAGCCCGGCAGCACCGAATTCACGCGGATCTTGTGCGGGCCGAGCTCGCGCGCCAGGCCCTGCGCCGCCGCCAGCAAGGCCCCTTTCGACGCCGCGTAGCTCGCCATGGTGGGCAGCACCTCGCGCACGATCATCGAGTTCACGAACACGATCGAGCCGCCGCCGCGCTTCTTGAGCCGCGGCACCGCCTCTTGAGTGAGTCGCAGCGAGCCGAGCAGGTTCACCTCGATGGGCGCGCGCCACAGCTCGAGGTCGGCCGACTCGAACAGCTGGTACGTGCCCGGGTGGTAGGCGTTGTTCACCAGCACGTCGACGCCGCCGAGCTCCTCCTCGGCCTGGCCGACCAGCCGGGCGCAGTCCGCCAGGTTCGTGATGTCGGTCGGCAGCGCGATCGCGCGCACGCCCAGCGCGCGCACCTCCTTCGCCACTGACTCCAGGTAGTCGGAGCTGCGCGCGCCCAACGCGAGCTGCGCGCCCTCGCGCGCGAAGGCCAGCGCGATGTCGCGCCCCAGGCCCGGGCCGATGCCCGAGACGACCGCGACCTTGTTCTCGAGCAGCATCGAGGCTCCTAGGAGAGGATGGTCTCGGTCGCGACCACCGAGACCACGCGCTCCAGATCGAGGAACGTGCGCACGTCGTCGAGCACGCGGCGGATGTTCACCGCGAGCTTCTCCTTGCCGCCGTAGAAGCGCGCGGGGTCGGTCAGGTCCTCGAGCTCGCGGAAGTGCTCCTCCACGATGCCCGCGTAGTTCGGCGCGCCGGGAGTGAGTGGCCGCGCCACCACGTTGCGCACGTAGCGCCACATGGGGTGGATCTCGAGCGACAGCGGCGTGTGCGAGCCGTGCCAGCGCTCGATGAACTCCTCGCGTGTGACTCGCGCCGGCTGCTCGAACACCGTGATCATCTTGTAGCCGGGGCTGCGCACGCCGTTGGGCCAGGTGCGGCGGTCGAAGTCGCGCGGCACGGACTCGGTCACCAGATAGCCCGCGCTGCGCGGCGCCGCGTCGCGCAGGATCGCCTCATAGGCCGGGCGGTCGTCGACGCAGGGCAGCCAGAACGAGACCAGGCCGTGGAACTCCGTGCCCGTCTCGCGGATCGGCACGCTGCCGCCGAGGTCGGCGTTGGCCCGCGCGAAGCTCGTGGCGACCGACTTCGCGCCGGCGTCGCACAGCTTCGGGCCGACGCCCTTCTCGAGCCGCTCCGCGAAGGCGGCCTCGCCCAGGGCCGGATCGCGCCACAACAGGTAGACCAGCTTCTCCATCGCGGCGCCATTCTGATTCTCGGCCGCACGAAAATGCAACGTGTTATAGTTTTGCCGGTCGCGCCCACGGGAGGTCCCTTCATGGCCCGGATCCCGCTTCCTCCGTACCCCAACGGCTGGTTCGCCGTCGCGCACTCCGACTCGCTCGCGCGCGGGCAGGTGAAGGCCGTGCACTACCTCGGCCGCGACCTGGTGATCTTCCGCGGCGAGGACGGCCGCGTGCGCGCGGCCGATGCCTACTGCCCGCACCTGGGCGCGCACCTGGGCAAGGGCGGCAAGGTCGAGGGCAACACTCTTCGGTGTCCGTTCCACGGCTGGCGCTTCGAGGGCGAGGGACGCTGCGTCGAGATCCCCTACGCCAAGCGCATCCCTGCGCAGGCGCGCCTCGAGACCTACCCGGCGATCGAGTGCAACGGCATGATCCTCGTCTGGCACCACCTCGAGGGCAAGGAGCCCGAGTGGCAGCCCGAGGTCGTGCCCGAGATCCTCGACCCGAACTACGAGCTCCACCGGACTCACGAGTGGACCATCCAGAGTCACCCGCAGGAGATCATGGAGAACGGGGTCGACTTCGCTCACTTCGCCACGCTGCACGGCTGGAAGTGCAAGGCGATTCACTGGGAGCCCGACGGCCCGTATTACCGGCTGAAGATCGACGTCGACACCGAGGCCGACGATCAGGCCAAGACGGCTTCGGTCACGACCGACGTCGACTCGTTCAACTCGGGGCCGGGCTTCCTGTACACGCGCTTCAAGGGCCAGATGGACGGCATCGCGGTGAACGCGCTCACGCCGGTCGGCCCCGAGCACCTGCACATCATGCACCGCTACTACGCGCACAAGCGCTGTGACCCGGCGATCGTGAAGGGCTTCTTCGAGTTCTACGTCAACGACTACAACCTCGACATTCCCATCTGGTCCAACAAGATCTACCGCGAACGGCCGCTGCTCGCGGAGCCCGAGAAGGACTTCGGCCGCTTCCGCCGCTGGTACCGGCAGTTCTACAGCGACCCGCCCGCCGAGCGCGTGCCGACCTGACGGATGTAAGTCAGGAGCTCTTCGAGCTCGCGCTCGCCCAGGTCCGGCTGCGCGGGCATGAGCGGCGACAGGCCGCGCGCCGCGCCGCCGCCCTGGATCGTGGCGCGGATCTGGTCGTCGGAGGTCGCGCGCTGCCAGCGCGCGTCGGTGAAGTCACGCGCCCGCGGCGCGAGTGACTGGCCCGCGGGCCCGTCGCCGCGGCCGGTCGCGCCGTGGCAGGTGCTGCAGCGCTCCGAGTAGACGCGCGGCGCCAGTGACTCGGCGGCGCGCGGCGCGAACCATTTGCGCACGTGGTAGCAGCCCGGGGCGGCGAGGAGCCCAAGGCTCCCGAGCACGAGCCAGCTTGCCGTTCGCCTGCGCATGCCTGGGTTTCGCAGGTCCCGGCCGCGGCGACGAGCGGCCCGGGCGCCAATTCGCGCAGGCTTTGCGCCAGGGGCACTGGCGGTCCGGCGCGCGAGTCAACAGAATGCGCTCGAGCGAGGAGGCCCCCCATGAAGCGCGACATCTTCAGCGACGAGCACGAGCTGTTCCGGGCGCAATTCAAGCGCTTCGCGGCCGCCGAGATCGAGCCCAAGATCGCGGGCTGGAACGAGAAGGGCATGAGCGACCGCGCCACCTGGAAGCGCATGGGCGAGGAGGGCTTCCTCGGCGCCAACGCGCCCGAGAAGTACGGCGGTGCGGGCGCCGACTTCCTGTACGACGCGATCGTCATGGAGGAGATCGCCTACCTGCGCGCCCACGGCCTGATGATGTCGCTGCACTCCGACATCTGCATGCCGTACCTGACCGAGTTCGGCAGCGAGTCACAGAAGGAGAAGTATCTGCCCGGCGCGATCTCGGGCGACGTGCTGCTCGGCATCGCCATGACCGAGCCCGGCACCGGCTCCGATCTCGCGAACGTGCAGACCACGGCGATCCGCGACGGCAATCACTACGTGCTGAACGGCTCGAAGACCTTCATCTCGAACGGCCAGATCGGCGACCTGTTCATCGTGGTCGCGAAGACCGACCCGAGCGCCGACCCGCCGCACCGCGGGATCAGCCTGCTCCTGGTCGAGGCCACGGCGCCCGGCTTCGTGCGCGGGCGCAAGCTCGACAAGCTCGGCCTGCGCGGGCAGGACACGAGCGAGCTGTTCTTCCAGGACTGCCGCGTGCCCGCCGACGCGCTGCTCGGCGGCGCCGAGGGCCGCGGCTTCAAGCAGCTCATGCAGAACCTGCAGCAGGAGCGGCTGTCGATCGCGGTGGCGTCGATGGCCTCGTGCCGGCGCGCGCTCGAGGACACGCTCGAGTACGTGAAGTCGCGCCGCGCCTTCGGCCAGCCGATCGCGGCCTTCCAGAACACCCAGTTCCGGCTGGCGGAGCTCGCGACCGAGGTCGAGGTCGGCCAGGCCTTCACCGACAAGCTGCTCGCCGCGCACGTGCGCAAGGAGTCGATCGTGACCGAGGTCTCGATGGCGAAGTGGTGGACCACCGACCTGCAGAAGCGGCTCACCGCCGAGTGTCTGCAGCTCCACGGCGGCTACGGCTTCATGCGTGAGTACCCGATCTCGACCGACTTCGCCGACGCAGCCGTGCAGTCGATCTACGCCGGTACGAACGAGATCATGAAGCGCATCATCGCCCGCAACCTCGGGCTGGACTGCGGCTGAGTCACTCCGCGCGCGGCCTCCCTGGCGCGCGCGCAATCTCGGGGCATCATTGCGCGCCATCCGGGCGCGTGGCCCGGTGGGGGAGGGACCATGACTCGGGCTTTCGGCGCGGTGCTCGCGGCTTTCCTGGCGTTTCAGAGCGCGGCGTTCGCCGCGGAGGAGAAGAAGATGGCGGACTCCGATGCGGCGATCGGCGCGATCGACGCCCAGATCGCGAAGAACAAGGTCGACAAGTCGAAGAGCGACTGGAAGTCGCACGTGCCCAAGCCCGAAGCGGTGAGCTTCGACGCCAAGAAGACCTACACCTGGGTCATGGAGACGAACAAGGGCACGATCGAGATCAAGCTGCGGCCCGACGTCGCGCCCATGCACGTGACCAGCACGATCTACCTGACCAAGCTCGGCTTCTACGACGGCGTGGTGTTCCACCGCGTGATCCCGGGCTTCATGGCGCAGGGCGGTGACCCGACCGGCACCGGCATGGGGGGCCCGGGCTACCAGTACAACGGCGAGTTCTCACCCAACGCCAAGCACGACAAGCCGGGCATCCTGTCCATGGCGAACGCCGGCCCGGGCACCGACGGCAGCCAGTTCTTCCTCACCTTCGTGCCGACCGACTATCTCAACGGCAAGCACACGGTGTTCGGCGAGGTCACCAAGGGTCAGGACGCGCTGAAGGCGCTCGAAGCCGCGGGCTCGCCCTCGGGCCGGACGAAGGAGAAGCTCGAGATCAAGAAGGCGACGATCCGGGTCCAGTGACTCGAGCGGCGGCGCGGGCGCGTCGCGCGCTGTAGAGCGCCAGAGCGCCCGCCGTCAGCACGCCGCAGAGCCGCAGTGAGAACACGCGCGCACGCTGCGCGGGGGTCGTCCAGCTGCGGTGCGCGCGTTCGGAGTCGTCGAGCGCGACGGCAAGCAGGGATCCCGCAGACCGGTTCGCCGGATCGAGCGCGATGAACGCGTGCTGCGGCAGGATCAGCGGCGTCTTCGGCTGATAGGGATCGTGGTCGACCAGGCTGACTTCGACGAGCAGCCCGCGATCCAGCGAAAAGCTCTCGATGCGATGGACCTCGTGCTTCGAGCCGTCGGGCAGAGTCACGCCCATACCCGGCGTGATCACTCCCCAGCCCTCCGCGTCCGCGACCCAAGGGCTCGACGACACCGAGATCAGACACAGCCCGTGGGGCAGGTCGCTTCCCGTCCACGTGCTACAGCCGTTGCGCGAACGGGCGCTCGCGACCAGGGCCGCCGCGACGGCGAGGAACAGGAACGTGCGGACGAGCCCCGCGCTCACGTCTCCGCGGCGGGCACCGCCTCTGCCATCTCGGGCGTCGGGTGCAGGAAGTTCTCGGGAACCTCCTTCAGGTCCCACACGATCCCGACGGCGGCCAGCGCGCGCAGCAGGTAGTAGGTCACGTCGACCTCCCACCAGAAGAAGCCGTTGCGCGCGGAGCTCATGAACCAGTGGTGGTTGTTGTGCCAGCCCTCACCCAAGGTGAGCAGCGCCAGGAACCAGTTGTTGCGGCTGTCGTCGCCGGTCTGGTAGCGCACGCTGCCCCAGCGGTGCGCGAGTGAGTTGATCGTGTAGGTCGTGTGCCAGAGGACGACCGTCGAGAACACGTAGCCCCAGAGCACGCCCGGGAAGCCGCCGATCAGCGTGCACAGGATGGCGAGCGCGATCGGCGGCACGAAGTGCCAGCGGTTCAGCCACACGAGCTCGGGGAAGCGCGCGAAGTCGCGGATGTTCTCGAGCTCGGTGCGCTCCCACTTCGTGTCGAGGATCCAGCCCTGGTGCGAGTACCAGAAGCCCTCGCGCGGCGAGTGCATGTCGCCCGGCTGGTCCGAGTAGCGGTGGTGGCGGCGGTGACCGCCGGCCCACCACAGCGGGCCCTTCTGCGTGGCGCTGGTGCCGATCAGCGCCAGGATGAACTGGAACGCGCGGCTCGTGCGGTAGGCGCGGTGCGCGAAGTAGCGGTGGTAGCCGCCGGTGATCGCGAGCAGGCGCACCCAGAAAGTGACTGCCGTGAGTGCCAGCACCCCCGCGCTGGGCGGGGTCACCACCACCAGCAGCGCGAGCGCGTGCAGGCCCCAGTAGATCAAGGTGGGCAGCAGCTGCTTGCGGGCGAGAACGCCGTCGGCGGGACGCCCGCGCCCCGGGTCTTCGAGGTTGGCGGGCAGCGAGTCGGCGGGAGCGCTCATTCGGGAGATTCCTCCGAAACCCAATCCGGGTCTCGACACAGGCTACGAACAGGATCGGCCGGAGGCCGCGCATCAGCGGTGAAAGTTCTGTCAAACTGCAGCCCCGGGAACGCGAGGAGGCGAACGTGGCCAGGCGCATCGGTATCGGCTTCGACTGGCAGGGGAATCTGGATCGGGAGAAGGCATTCGCGCGGGCCAAGCTCGCGGAAGATGCAGGGATTGATTCACTCTGGGCCGCAGAAGCCTGGGGACGGGACGCTTTCTCGTTGCTGACTCAGGTGGCGGAGCGAACGACCCGCATCCAGCTCGGCACGGGGATCGTCAACATCTACTCGCGGACGCCTGCGGCGTTGGCGCAACACTTCGCCACCCTGGACGAGCTGTCTGGCGGGCGCGTCATCATTGGCCTGGGCAACAGCGGCCCGAACGTGATCGAGCACTTCCACGGCGTGCCGTTCCAGCCCGCCCTGCGCCGCATGCGCGAGACGGTCGAGATCCTGCGGCTGTTCTTCAAGCACGAGCCGGTGAAATACTCGGGCCAGATCTTCAAGCTCGAGCGCGGCTTCACCCTGCGCTTCGACCCGGTGCGCAAAGAGGTGCCGATCTACCTGGCCACGCTGAACCCGAAGAGCGTGCAGATGACCGCGCAGATCGCCGACGGCTGGATGCCGGTCATGATTCCGATCGACCAGCTCGGCGCCGAAGTGACTCGCGTGAACCAGTGGGTGCGCGAGGCGGGCCGCGACCCGAAGAAGTTCACGGTGCGCGCGCCCGGGGGAGTCACCGTGGCGAATACGCCCGCGCAGCTCGAGCTCGCGCGCCGGCGCTCCGCCGGCACGCTCGCGTTCTACTGCGCGCGCATGGGCGAGTTCTACTACAAGCAGCTCTCGCGCCAGGGCTTCCAGGCCGAAGCCGACCGCGTGCGCGCTGCCTGGGCCGAAGGCGGGCCCGAGAAGGCCGCCGCCGCGGTCCCGCCCGCGATGATGAACCGGCTCGGCTTCTCCGGCCCGACCGAGGCCTGCGTCGAGAGGCTAGAGGAAGAGGAGGCCGCGGGCGCGACCCTGCACAGCGCCACGGTGCTCGAGGAAGACCCGAGGGAGGCGGCCAAGATCCTGGCCAAGCTCGTCGGCTGAAGCCGACGAGCGCTCGGTGCCTCTAGAATTCCGGGAAGCGCTGCTCCTTGAGATTCAGGTGACTGAAGAGCCGGTCGGGCAGGTCCGGCGTCTCGACCACGCGCTTCAGCACGATCTCGGTCTGGCCGCCGTCGGCCCAGCGGCGCGCGGTCCAGCGCATGGCCAGCCGGCGCCCGCCGATGTCCTGGTAGTCGGCGAGCGTCGTCGACAGCCGCCGCACCTCCTTGCTGCCGCGGAAGAAGCGCTGCATCAGGAGCAGCTTCTGCTCGGCGGCGAACACGAGCTCGAGCCGGTCGAAGCCGAGATACGAGGCGGGCGTGCGCGCGATCACCACGTGACACGGAACGGCATCGACGGTCTCGTCGGGCGCAGCCTCGTAGCTGAGCTCGCCGCGCACGGTCGGACGGTAGTCGCCGAGCGCGATCAGCTCGAACAGCGCCTGTCTCTCGATCTGTGAGGCGGCGAGCCGGCGCACCTTCAAGTCGGTGGCGTAGCCCGCGTACAGGAACAGGTCGTCCGACGCGCCGCGGTTCTGGTGCATGAGCATCGCCCACTTGTCGAACGAGGCCGGCTCGCGGATGTCGAACAGGAGCTCGGCCAGCCCGTCGCGCCAGCGCCGCGCGATCGTGAACAGCGCGCCGGCCGGCCCGCGCTTCACCTCGTAGGTGAGGAACGCGTCGAAGCGCTCGCTCTCGTCGAAGTACGACTCCGCGAGCGCGGCCGGGTCGAACTTCTCGGGCGGCAGCGGCAGCGCATCGGGCGCGATCGCGGCGGGCGGAGGCTCCTCGGCGCGCGCCGTGTGAGGGGCCGCGGCGGCGAAAACGCAGCCGAAGAGGGAGGCGCCGATGAGTCGCACGAACGGAGTCATGCTGCCCCTACGACTTCGCCAGCCCGGTACCCAAAATAGTCTACGCGTCGTCGGCTGGCACGGATTCCGGCGCGGCTCCTCTGCTAGGTTTGCGTGCGCATGCCTCTCCGTGCGGCGCTCGCCGCGAGCGCACTCGCCGCTGCCGCGACCCTTCCGCAGGGCGCGCCCGTCGAGCCGCGCGTGACCGACGCGGCGGCGGAGCTGCGCGGCTTCGTGCCCGCGCCGCCGGCCTGGAGCGGCGAGGTGGTGAACGCCGTGCTGGGCGAGGGCAGCCCGGGCCAGGTCGAGCGGCGCTCGGGCTTTCTCGCGGCACCGGAGCGCTGGGCGCTGGTCGACTACGTCGATCGCGCGTACAACTACGCGACTCACGGCTGGCTCGCGCGGCGCGGCACCGCGGCGGAGCACTACGGCTTCAACGAGTACCAGGAGACGCTGCATCTGCGGCCCGAGGCCGCGCTGGCGCTGTTCGGCGAGCGCGGCCTCGCGCGCGGGCCGATGGGCGAGCTGGTGATCGATCCGCTGCGCACCGAGACCGGGCGCTCGTACATCGCCGACCCGATCGAGCCGCGCTGGTCGGCGCTGCTCGCCTACGACATGGCCGCGAGCCCGCTCCTGGGCGACGCGATCTCGCAGGACAACCTGGGCGTCTCGACCTGGAGCATGGGGCCGAGCGCGCTCGGGAGTTACTCCGACGCCGCGGCGCGCGGCTTCGCCGCCTGGCGCGCGGCGCGCGGCGAGCCGCCGGTGGCCCCGATCCGGAGCTACCTGCGCGAGCACTTCACGCCTTCGATCGCGGCGCTCTCCCCCTATCTCCGGCCGGCGCCGGCCGACGCACGGCGCGCCTCTTCCGCGGCGCGCGCGCTGTGCGCCGATCCGGTGTTCGCGGACTTCCAGCTCTACCGCCAGGCGGCCAATCTGGCCGTCTGGAAGCGGCTCTACACCGATCTGCGTAGCATCGCCGCGCGCGCCGGCCGCGACTTCGACGCGCACGGCAACCTGAGCGGCTCCCTGCTCGGCCCCGATCCCTATCCGCTCTCGCTCGCGCCCCTGGTCGACCTGCCCTGGTTCGAGAGCTCGGGCCTGGCGGAGTACGACCAGTTCCAGCACGGCTGGTGGAACGCCAACGGCGCGCTGCGCATGGAGTTCGCGCTCGGCGCAGGCGCGCCGGACCGGCCGGCGCTCTTCCTGGCCAACCCGCAGAAGAAGACGGCGGACCTGATGCTGCACGAGCTCGGCGAGATCTCGGCGGGAGGCGGCGTGCCGCTGGCCAATCCGGACCTGCTCGCGCAGAGCGCGCCCGAGGCCCTGGCCGCGCTGGCGTCGCTGCTCGAGCTGCGCGACCGACACCGCGCGGTGTACCAGGCGCGCGGGCGTGTGCGGATCGCGGACGTGGCGCTCTTGTACTCGGTCGCGACGGCGCTGTTCGATCAGTGCGTGCCGAACGCCAGCAGCAGCGACTCACCGCCGCAGAACGACTTCGGCAGCGCCGCGCGCGCGCTCGAGGACGGCCATGTGCCCTACGACGTGGTCGTGCTGCGCCACCCCGATCTGGCGCCCGGCGCGCGCGAGCCCGACCTCTCGCGCTACAAGCTCGTGCTCGCGCCCTCGCTCGAGAGTCTGGCCGACGCCGACCTCGCGCGACTCACACGCTTCCTGAAGGGCGGCGGCACGCTGGCCGTGCTGGGCAAGCTCGGCGTGCGCGACGAGCGCAACCGCGCGCGGGGGGCCGACGCGCTCGCGGCGCTGCGCGCCGCGGGAAAGGTGAAGCTCCTGCTCGGCGGGGCGTCGTTCCCCGAGACCCGCAGCTCGCCCAACACGAAGGGCCGGGCGCTGGGCGCGCAGCTCGTCGCCGAGCTCGCGCCGCTCCTGCCCGGCGCGCGCGTGTCGGGTGACTTGCCGCAGACCACCTGGCTGAAGCTCTGGCACCACGCCGGGGGCTTCGCGTCGGCTCACTTCGTGAGCTACGCGCTCGACTACGCGACCGGCGCGGCCCGCCCCGCGCCGCCGGTCACGGTGCGCCTGCGCCTGCCCGGCGACGTGCGTCCGGAGCGCGCGCAGTGGCTGGTGCCCGGTGAGCCCGAGCGCGAGCTCTCGGTACGGCTCGCCGGTGGCGCCGCCGAAGTGAGTCTGCCCGCGCTGCGCGTGTACGGCGTGCTGGTGCTGGGGCCGGCGGGGGCCGAGGCGCGTGCCAGCGCGCTGGCGCGCGGTGACCAGCGGCTCGCGCGCGCGCGCCGGGCCGGCGCAGGCGCCTCCGATCTCGACGCGCGCCTCGGCCGCGTCGCGGCGCTGCGGCGCGGTGACCCGGCTGCCTACGACTCGGCCGCGGGCGCGCTCCTGCGCGCATTGTCCGACGAGCGCGAACGCGCGTATCTCGACGGCATCGCGCGCCTGGGCGACGCCGGTGACCCGGTCGCCCTGTTCGCGTTCGGCCAACGGGCCGACCTCGGACCCTGGCGCGCGGTCCGCGCCGACAGCGCCTACGAGCGCGCGCTCGGCTTCGGCTGGCTGCCGCGCGACGACGACTCCAGCGCGTCGCCCGAGGAGCGCGACTACGCGGGCGCGATCGGCCAGGATCCCGACGCACTCACGTCCGTGCCCATGGCCTCGCTCTACTGGCCTTATCTTCCTTCGGCGCTGCCCGCGCCCGTGTCGTCCGCCCTGGTGTCCGGACCCGCGCGCACGTTCCGCCTCGACCTGCCCGACGGCGACTACCGGGTGAATCTGGTGGCGGCGAACGGCGGCTGGCCGCGCATGAACCTCCTGGTGTCGGGCCTCGTGACTGCGAACGGCCGGCCGGTTCTGCTGGACACGCCGCTCGACCGCGGGGCTCTGCTGCGGCGCAGCTTCACGTCGCACGTCGCCGGCGGTGCGCTCGAGCTCCGGCTGGGCGGCCCGACGGGCTTCGGCATCGCGGCGCTCCAGGTCGAGAAAGCGAGTCACTCCGACCCGGAGCCACTCGCCGCGGGCGGCGTGCGCCGCTGGCAGCTCTCGCCCAGACACCCCAACCCCGACTGGCTCCCGCTCGACCGGCTCGAGCTGCCCGAGGCCGAGCCCGCCAGCGAAGCGCTCGCCGCGCCCGAGGGCATCCCGCTGGTCGACCTGGGCACGCTGGCGCAGGCCGAGATCGGCGACGTCGTGGTGGCGCGCGCGGAGATCCAGCGCGCCGGCCCGGGCAGCGCCGAGCTGCGCGTGGGCGCGAGCAGCGCGGCGCGCGTCTATCTCAACGGCGCGCTCGTGCTCGACCTCGCGAACGTGAAGGGCGTCGAGGCCGACGAGGGCAGGGCGCGCGTGGCGCTGCGCGCAGGCGCGAACCGGCTCGAAGTGCGGCTCGAGCGCTTCTGGGAGCGCCGCTGGCTCTTCTTCGCGAGCGTCCTCTAAGCTGCGCGCGTGGTCACGCTGCAGAAGGTCGCGATCGTAGGGGCCTCGCTCGCCGGCCTGCGCGCGGCCGAGTCACTGCGCCGCCTGGGCTACCAGGGCCGGCTGCTCCTGGTGGGCGCCGAGAAGCACCTGCCCTACGACCGCCCGCCGCTCTCCAAGGAGATCCTGCAGGGCCGCTGGGACGTGGACCGGCTGGCGCTGCGCAAACGGCCGTACCAGGAGCTCGCGCTCGACCTGCGGCTCGGCACGCGCGCCACACGGCTCGACGTGGCCGCGCGCGAGCTCGCGCTCGACGACGGCACGCGCGAGCGCTTCGACGCGCTCGTGATCGCGAGCGGCGCAGCGCCGCGGCGCCTGCCGGGTCAGCCCGCGCTCGAAGGCGTGCACCTCCTGCGCAGCCTGGACGACTCACTCGCGCTGCGCGCAGCGCTCGAGCGCAAGCCGCGCGTGGCGGTGATCGGCGCGGGCTTCATCGGCGCCGAGGTCGCGGCTTCGTGCCGCGCGCGCGGCCTGTCAGTCACCCTGGTCGAGCCGCTGCCCGCTCCGCTCGCCCGCGCCCTGGGCACCGAGATGGGCAGCGTGTGGGCGCAGCTCCACCTCGACCACGGGGTGGACCTGCGCTGCGGCGTCGGTGTGACTGCGATCGAGGGCGCGGGGCGGGTCGAGAGAGTCGTCCTGTCCGACGGCGCGCGGGTCGAGGTGGACCTGGTCGTGGTCGGCATCGGCGCCGCGCCCGAGACGGGCTGGCTCGAGGGCTCGGGTCTCGCGCTGGGCGACGGCGTGATCTGTGACTCGTACTGCGCGGCGGCGCCGGGCATCTTCGCTGCGGGCGACGTGGCCCGTTGGCACAACCCGCTGTTCGACGAGGTCATGCGCATCGAGCACTGGAGCAACGCCGTCGAGCAGGGCACCTACGTGGCCGAGCGCCTGGCGGGCAGCGACCTGGGCGCGCAGCCGTTCGCGCCCGTGCCGTTCTTCTGGTCCGATCAGTACGACGCGAAGATCCAGTTCGCGGGTCGCATGCGCGGCGACGACGAGCTGCGCGTGGTCGCGGGCTCGCTCGCGCAGCGCAAGTTCACGGCGCTCTACGGGCGCGCCGGGCGACTCACCGGCGTCTTGGCGATGAGTCGCCCGCGCGACCTCGCCAGGTACCGGCGGCTGATCGCCGAGCGCGCCGGCTTCGCAGACGCCGTCGCGGCGGCTAGCGCCGGATGAGCGAGCCCAGGCGCTCGCGCCGCGCGGCCGGGATCGGCGTGAGCTTGCCTTCGTTCGAGACCATGGCGTGCTCGGTGGTCGCGGCCGCGATCAGGTCGTCGCCGCGCCGGATCACGTAGCCGATCTGCAGCGACACGCGCTTCAGCCAGTCGAGCCAGCAGGTGACCTGGAGCCGGTCGTCGAAGCGCGCCGCCATCTGATACTCGAGCTGCAGCCCGGTCACCGCGTAGTGCAGGCCCTCGGCCACGTACTCGCGGTAGGGCCGGTCGTGCTCGTCGAGGAACACGATGCGCGCCAGCTCGAGATAGTGCACGTAGCGCGCGTGGTGGACGATCTGCATCGCGTCGGTGTCGTAGAACGGAACCCGGTACGAGATGGTCGAGGTCGCAACTCCGGGGGGCGGGGCGCTGGGCAGTCGGGGCACGCGCACAGGGTCCCGGGACGGCGCGCTGCGGTCAAGGCTAGACTCGCGCGCATGCCGGCGCCCCGCCTGCCGTTCGGGATCCCCGAGAGTGAGCTCGAGCTCCGGTACTCGCGCAGCTCCGGGCCCGGCGGGCAGAACGTGAACAAGACCGCGACCAAGGCGACCCTGCACTGGGATGCGCGCGGCAGCCGTTTCCTGCCGGAGGACGTGCGCGAGCGCTTCCTGCGCGCCTGGGCCTCGAGAATCACTCGCGAGGGCGTGGTCGTGATCCACGCTCAGCGCCACCGCGACCAGGCGCGCAACGCCGCCGAGTGTGTGGCGAAGCTCGGCGAGATGCTGCGCGCGGTCGCTCGGCCGCGGCGCGCGCGCAAGCCGACCCGGCCGGGCCGGGGCGCGGTGGAGCGGCGTCTGTCGGAGAAGCGCCACCACGCCCGCGCCAAACGCGAGCGGCGCGCCAGAGACGGCGACTGACTAGCTGGCGGCGGCCAGCGCCGGGCCGTTGCCGCGCACGAGTCTCTCGAGCTCGAACACGTGCGCGTCGTCGAAGCCCAGCTCGCGCAGCGCGTCGGCCAGGCGCAGCACGTACTCGGCGTTCGGGCCGCTGGGGCCGCGCGCGCGAGAGACCTGCGCGGCGATCGCCTCGAGCGGCGCCGGTCCGAGATAGTTGGGGTTGCGCGGCGTGGCGATGTACACCAGGCCGCCCGCGCCGTCGCCGCCGCTGAACGACAGCGCCAGCTCGAGCCGCTCGTAGCCGCCGCGCTCGCGGTGGTCCAAGGCGGCGAGCACCGCGTCGCGCTCGCTGTCGGCGATGCGGTAGGCCGCGCCGCAGCAGCGCGCGCCGGCGGCGTGCTCGAGAGTCACCACGCGCCCGGGCGCGCCAGGCACGCCGCGGTGGTCGGTCGAGCCTTGCCAGAAGCGGCGCTCGAAGCCGGTGATCCAGGCGCCGCGCCGTTCGGCGAAGGGGAAGGCCGGCCGCCACAACAGCGACCCGTACCCGAAGATCCAGACTGCGTCGCGCATCCGCGCCCGAGCTCCAATCCTGCGGGCGCCGAAGGTAGGAACGCGCGCGTACGCGTTCAAGCGACCCCAGGAACGTCCCGAAGAGACTCTGGGACGCTTTCGGACGGCGGACCCGAGCGGCTTGAGCCCCCCCGGCGGAGGTGCTCGCGGTGTGGTTCGACGCCTCCCTCTGGGAGAGGCTGGGCCGGCGGCTGGCGGCGGGGCCGCGCGCTTTCGTCGCGCTGCTCGTGGCGCTCACGGCGCTGCTGTCGCCGGGAGTGATTCGCGTCGACCTGCGCGCGCCGCGGCCCCCGGAGAGCGCCGCCCCGCTCGCCGCGGGTGAGACGGCGCTCTTCGAGCTCGAGTGCGACGCCGGCGCCTGGTCGCGCGACTGCCTGACGGCCGTAGACACGCTGACGCGGCTCCTGGCGGAGCGCACGGCGCTGGTGGCGAACGTCGACTCACTCAGCGCGCGCCCGCGGCTGGTGCGCGACGCCGGCCGGCTGGCAGCGCGGCCGTGGCTCGGCGAGCTGCCCGCCGACGCCATGGGCCTGCGGCGCTTGCGCGCGCGTGCCGGCGAGGAGCGCGCCGCGTTGGTCGGTCTGGTCTCCGCCAACGAGCGCGCGGCGCTGGTGCGGGCGCAGCTCGTGCCGGGAACCACGCCGCGCGACGCCTACGCGCTGATCGAGTCACTGCGCGCGCGCCTCGATCGCCCGCCGGCGGTCGTGCTGGGCGCGGTCTCGGCCGCGCACGGCGCCCACGAGCGCGAGGCGGCGGCGCGCGGCGACCTGGCGCGAGTGACTCCCGCGGCGCTCGTCGCGCTGGCGCTCTTGGGCGCCGCGTGCTTCGCGAGCGCGCGCCTGGGGCTGTGGCTGGCAGCGCTCGCGGCCATGGCGCTGGCGTGGTGTGCCGGCGCGCTCGGCCTCGCGCACGCCTCGCTCGGCGCAGCGGCTGCGGCGCTGCCGCTCTTGGTCTTCACCAGCAGCGCGTGCGCCGCGGCCGCGCTCGCGCACCGCGTGCGCAGCGAGCAGCGCGGCGGGGCAAGCGCGGCGCGCGCCGCGGCGCGAGCGCTCGCTGCGCTCGGCGCGCCGCTCTCGGCGGCAGTCGTCGCCGGCGCGCTCGCTTTCGGGTCACTCGCCGCAGTCGTGGGCGGCGAGACCGGATCGCTCGCGCTGGCGGCCGGCGGTGCGCTGGCGGCGAGTGCGCTCTGCGTCGGGATCGGTGTGCCCGCCGGTCTTCTGGCGTTCGGACCGCGCGGCGGGTCGCTGCTGCGCGCGGGCCCGCTCGCCGCGCCGGTCGAGGCCGCGCTCGCGCGCCTCGACGGGGCGCTGCGCGCGCGCGGTGCCGCGCGAGTGCGCCGGGTGCTCGCGGTCGCGGCCCTGCTCGCGGCGGCCGGCCTCGGCCTGCGCGGCCTCACGGGGGACGCCGGCTCGGTGGGCCCGTGGCCGGAGCGCACGCCCGAGCGCGAAGGGCTCGAAAGTCTCTCGCGCAGCTTCGGCGGCGCGGCGCCGCTGCGCGTGGTGCTCGACTCGGGCGCGCCGGGCGGCGCAGCCGAACCGCGCTTCCTCGAGCAGGCGCTCGGCTTCGAGCGCACGGCCGCCGAGCTCCAGGGGGTGGTCTTCGCCGAGTCACTCGTCGACACGGCGCTGCTGCCCGCGATGCGCGCGCAGCACGACGACGATCCCGGTTTCGCGGTGGTTCCGCCGACGCGCGCCGAGGTCGAGGAGGTCTACGAGCTCCTGGACCGCGAGGCGCCCGCGCTGGCTGCGGCCGGGCTCGACGCCTCGCGCCGCTACCTCGCGGTCGAGTTACTCGCCGATGCGCGCGATCCGGGGGCCATCGCCCGCATCGCGCGCGGCGTGTCGCTGCAGGCGGCCGCGGCGTTCGGCAGGCCCGGCGCCGCGCGGATCGCGGGCCCGGACCTGGCTCTTGCCGAGGAGGGCGAGCGCCTGTTGCGGCGCACCCCCGCGGTGGCGGCGCTGTCGCTGCTGTCGCTGGCGGTCGTCGCCGCGCTCGCGCTCGATTCCGCAGGGCTCGGCGCGCTGGCTGCGCTGCCGGCGGCGCTCGCGACCTGGCTCGTGCTCGGCGCAATGGCGCCGCTCGGCCTCGCGCTCGACCCCGCGTCGGCCCTGCTGCCCGCGTGGATCGCCGCCGCGAGCGCCGCACCCGCGCTGCTCTATCTGTCGCGCGTGCGCGAGCTCGGTCGCGCGGGCGCCGATGCACACGTCGCGGTGTCGGTCGCGCTGCGCGACGTGGGCCGGCCGATCGCCGAAGCGACGCTGGCGAGTCTCTCGTTCCTGGTGCTGCTCGGCTCGAGCTCGCCGCCGATTCGCGCATTCGGCGCGCTCGCTTGCGCGGGAAACCTCATGTCGACTCTCGCGGTGTTGGTGGCACTGCCGCTCGCGCTGCGCACCTTGCGGCCGGAATCGTTGATCGGCCGGCGCATCGGCTCGTCGAGGGAGACGCTTTCCTGTGTAGAGGGTGCGCGCGAACGCGCAGGAGAGTGATCAGGGTCACGGTGCACGTGTTCAGTGGGAAGCAACATGTGCGCATGCTGCGCCGGGTCGTGGGGAAGGGAGGCGGCGCAGTTCCGGTTCGAACTTCCGTGAGTGCGTCCGAAGTCAACCGACACCCCCCAGAGGGCGAGAGGATGAGAATCCTGTCGAGGCTGCCAGTACGCCGAGCACCGATGGTCGCAGCTGCCGGTGTGCCGGCGATTGGCCGCGATCGGCCGGCAGAACCGGCGAGCGAGCGATTCGCGCGTAGGCCGATCCAGCTCGACGAACGACCGGCTCCGCTGGGTGCACCGCGCGGGATCGCGATCGCCATGGCGATGGGCGCCTTCGTCTGGGCGCTGGCCATCGTCGCCGTGATGCTCCTCTGAGCGATCTGGCCGACTAGACACCGCGAGACGGCGAATGCGAGAGTGGGCGCATGGTCGCCTCGCTCGCGCCCGAAGAGCGCCTCCGTCTCATGAAGTTCGTCTGCTCCGTCGCCTGGGCGGATCTCGAGGTCCAGTCCGAGGAGCGCGCGTTCGTCCGCCGCATGGTGAGTCGGCTCGGCCTGAGCCCCCGGGAGGTGGCGCAGGTCGACGCGTGGCTGCAGGTGCCGCCCCACATCGACGACGTCGACCCCGTGGAGATTCCGCGCGAGCACCGCAAACTCTTCCTCGACACGCTGCGCGAGCTCGTGCTCGCCGACGGCTCGGTCGACGAGCAGGAGCAGGCGAGCCTCGCTCTGCTCGAAGACCTGCTCGCCGCCGGCGACTGACCGCGCGGCGAAGGAGCGCACATGGAGCTCTCGCACGTCTCGTTGGAAGAACGCGATTCGATCGCGACCCTCGCGTTCGCGCGGCCCGAGCGCCGCAACCCGCTGTCACTGCCGGTGATGCTGGAGCTGCGCGACGCCTTGCGCGCGATCGGCGCGAGCAAGGCGCGCGGCGTGGTGATCGCGTCGAGCGGTCCCGTGTTCTGCGCGGGCCACGACTACGCGGACCTGGTGAACCGCGACCTGGCGGGCATGCGCCAGCTGCTCGCGGTGTGCACCGAGCTGATGACCGCCGTGCAGTCGATCCCGCAGCCAGTGGTCGCGCGCGTGCAGGGGCTCGCCACCGGCGCGGGCTGCCAGCTGGTCGCGGCGTGTGACCTGGCGGTGGCGTCGGAGGACGCGGAGTTCCAGACACCCGGCGGCGCCGGCGGGCTGTTCTGCACCACGCCCATGGTGAGTGTCTCGCGCGCGATCGGCCGCAAGCGCGCGCTCGAGCTCTTGTTCACGGGCGACAAGATCGACGCGCGCACCGCTGCGGAGTGGGGCCTCGTGAACCGGGTGGTGCCCGCCGACGAGCTCGTGTCCGTGACCGACGCGCTGATCCGCCGCGCCACGCGCGGCAGCGCCTTCTCGAAGGGCCTGGGCAAGCAAGCCTACTACGCGCAGATCGACCTCGATCAGCCCAAGGCCTACGCCTACGCGATGGAAGTCATGGCCGCGAACGCCGTGGCCGAGGACGGGCAAGAGTCGATCCGCGCCTTCACCGAGAAGCGCCGACCGCACTTCAAGCCATAGACTGACTGAGCTGCGTTCGCCTTCGGCTCACTGCGCCGCTGGTAATCGCTCGGCCCCACTCAGCTCGTGGGCACGATCCGCAAGTACGCGCGCTTCTGGTAGCGGCCCGAGAGGCGCGAGAAGAAGTCGGCGAGCAGCATCATCACGCCGTACTTCTTGCGCAGGGCGATGAGGGCCCGCTGGATCGCGGCGGCGTCGCTCATGATCTCGCCACGCGCCTCGTGCCACGGGCCCTGGACGTTGCCGCGCATGTCACAGGCCGCCACCCGGGCGCGCGGCGAGTTGCGCAGGCGCTTCACCTTGCCGGCGTCGCCCGCGCTGAAGGCCACCATCGCTCCGCCCTCGTGCGCGAACCAGATGGGCGTCGCGACCTCGCGCCCGTCGCGGCGGAAGGTCGCGAGTGAGAGATAGCGCTCGCTCTCCAGCATCGGGCGCAGTATATCTTCGCGCGGCCGTGTACACACCGCGCGAGCTGGCCGAGTACGCTGCATTCCGCGCCGCAGTCACCGCGCTGGCGGCGATCCCGCTGCCGACCGCGCAGCGCCTGGCCGCGCGCGCGGCGCGGGCGCTGTTCGACCGGGGCGGGAAGCGCGTGGACTTCGTGCTGACCAACCTGCGGATCGCGTTTCCCGACCTTCCGGAAGAAGAGCGGCGGCAGATCGGGCGCGAGAGCTACGTGAGCTTTGCGTACGGGCTGATCGACGTGGCGCGCGGCAGACATTGGACGGCCGACGACGTGCGCGCGCGCGTCGACGTCGAAGGGCAGGAGATCGGCAACGCCGTCATGGCGCAGGGCAAAGGCGCCGCGGTGCTCGGTCTGCACTTCGGCAGCTTCGAGATCCTGCCGCGCGCGGCGCCGGCCTACGGCTTTCCGCTCACCGTGATCGGCCGTCCCGTCGCGAATCGGCTGCTCGCCGCCGAGCTCTTGCGCCAGCGCCAGAGCACGGGCGCCGAGATGCTCCTGCACCGCGACGTGCTGCCCAAGATGCTGCGCGCGGTGAAGAAGGGCCGCGCGGTCGCGGTGTTGAACGACCAGTACGCGCGGCGCTCACGCGGGGTCTTCGTGCCGTTCCTGGGCGTGCGCGCTTCGACTTCGCTCGGCCTGGCGGTGCTCGCGCTGCGCTCTGGAGCGCCGGTCGTGCCCTGCTACACCGTGCGCGTCGGGCCGGACCACCATCGCATGGTGATCCGGCCCCCGCTGGAGACGCCAGATACGGGCGACCGCCGCAAGGACGCCGAGATACTCACTGCTCGAGCAAACGAGGCGCTCGGGGAGATCATTCGGGCGCACCCGGAGCAGTGGATGTGGAGCCATCGGCGTTTCCGCCACAGCCCCGACTTGCCCGGCGATCCTTACGGCGGTCGCTAGTCAGTCACTCACTTCCAGCTCTGTGAGGCCGCGTCGTAGGCCCGCAGCTTCACGTCGCCGAGCGGCTCCACCAACGCGGCGAAGATCGCCGTGTTGTTCGAGTCGGTGAGGTAGATCCCGCCCGCGCCGCTGCCCCACGAGTTGGGGTTCTGCGGGTCGACGGGCACGCCCCGCTCCGAGAAGGCGATCACGGGCCGGCCCGAGACGGCGTCGACCGGGAAGGTCGCGCCGTTCACGACCGTGTCGGCCACGGTCGTGGTGCGCGGCGGCAGGTCGGCCGAAGGGTCGGCTGCGATCGCGGTCTGCTGACCCACGGCCAGGCTCTTGCCCGTGCCGCCGTTGCCGGTGCCCGAGTCGTCCGAGCCCGAGCTGCTGCCGTCGTCGCTCGAGCCCGAGCTGCCGCTGCCGCCCGTGAGACCGCCCACGATGGCGCCCGCGGCATCCACCGTGCCACTCACCGCGCTGCCCACGGTGTCCGCCGCCGCGGCGACCGTGTCACCGAGCGCGGTCGAGGCACGCACTGCCACGGCGCCGACCTCGGCCGCATCCGTCGCCTTCAGCGCGAGGTCCTCGCGCGGCATCGGCACCACCGGCGCCGCCGCCGTCGCGTCCGTGCTGCTGCTCGAGCTGCTGCCGTCGTACGGCTTCACCTTGCGGCACGCGCCCGCAGACAGCTTGAAGTCCGTGGTGACGTCGCCGTCGGTGATCGAGTAGCTGTGGTCGACGTCGCGCACTTCGACCGCGGCCACGCCGCAGTTGCCGTCGCCGTCGACGGCCGGCGAGTTGAAGTACACCAGGTGGGGCGTGCCCTCGGCCACCGCGCGCGCGCGTGCGTCCGAAAGAAGGCCCGCCATCTCCGTGGCGCTGCTCCGTGTCTCCTGGCGCTCGAGCATGCGCAGCATGCTGGGGGTCGCCATTGCGACGAGAATTCCCATGACCGCGACCGCGGTCATGACTTCGAGCAGCGTGAATCCGCGCTCGTCGTTCCGCTTCATAGCCAGATCTCCTCTCCCGTGGAGCTCCGGCCCCTCCGGCCAGCGACCGGGAAGACATTCAGGTTCCGTGCCTGGAAATGCGCAGCTTCCGCCGAATCAGTCACTCGCGCCGTCGACTGCGCGTTCAGCTGCCGGCCGGCTGCGCGCGCACGGACCGATCTCAGGCATGCAGCGTGTGGAGCGGATCACTCTTTGGTGGTGACCTGGTTCACACGACTGGGAAGCGGGCTCCACACATCGGGCGCGCGCAGGGGAGCGCGCGTTCGCGAGGCGTTCCGCTAGGATGCGCGCGTGACCCGCATTCGAGCTGCGGCGCTCGCGCTGTTCCTCCTCTGCAGCCTCGCGGCCAACGCGCGTGCGGCCGAGCCTTCGGTCGTGGTGCTCCTGTCCTGGGACGGGACGCGCTGGGACTATCCCGCGCGCGCCGCGACCGTGGCGCTCGCACGCATGGCGCGCGACGGAGCGCACGCCCGGCGACTCACGCCGGTGTTTCCCTCGAGCACGTTCCCCAACCATGTCTCGCTCGCGACCGGCACGTATCCCGACCGGCACGGGATCATCGAGAACAGCTTCACGGACCGGCAGGGCCGGCGCTTCTCGTACGGCAACGACGCGTCCTTCATCGAAGCCGAGCCGCTGTGGGCCGCCGCCGAGCGCCAGGGCGTGCGCGCCGCGGTGTTCTTCTGGGCGGGCTCGGAGACCGACTGGCACGGACGCGGGGCGACCTACCGCCGCGCGCCGTTCGACGGCTCCGTTCCAGAAGCAAGGAAGGTCGACCAGATCCTCGCCTGGCTGGACCTGCCCGCTGCCCAGCGGCCGCGGCTGATCATGAGCTGGTGGCACGGCTGCGACGGCGTGGGTCACGAGCTCGGCCCCGACGCGCCCGAGATCGCCGCTCAGCTGCTGGCGCAGGATCGCGAGCTCGCGCGGCTGTTCGCGGGCCTGGACGCGCGCGGCGCCTGGGCGCACACCGCGGTGATCGTGGCGAGTGACCACGGCATGTCGCGCATGGACGGCGCGATCGACGCCGAGGCCTTGCTCTCGGCCGCGGGCATTGCGGCGCGCCTGGACGGCTCGGGCGGGGAAGGGCAGCTCTACCTGAAGGACCCCGCGCAGACCGCCGCGGCGCTGCGCACGCTCTCGGGGATCGAGGGACTCACCGCCTACACCCCCGAGTCACTCCCCGCGCGCATGCGCAGCTTCTACCCGAGCCGCAGCGGCGACCTGACGCTCGTGCCGAACCCGCCGTGGGCGGTCGGCCGCGAGAGTCTCTGGCAGCGGCTCGAGATCTGGTGGCGCGGCAAGTCTCCCGGCGTGCACGGCTACGACCCGAGTCAGCCCGACATGGGCGCGATCTTCTACGCGCTGGGCGCCGGCGTGCCCGCGGGCGCCGAGCTCGGCGAAGTGCGCGCGATCGACGTCGCGCCCACGGTCGCCGCGCTGCTCGGCATCGACCCGCCCGCACAGTCCGAGGGCCGGGCCTTGTTTCAGGCGCCGCAAGCGCCGCCAGGCGCGCAGTGAGCCGCAGGCGAACGAAGCTCCGTCAGAGCCGAGCGAGGGCCGCCCCGAGCGAGGCGCCGCAAGCGCCGCCAGGCGCGCGCAGTGAGCCGCCGCGAACGAAGCTCCGTCCGAGCCTCGCGAGGGCCGCCCCGAGCGAGGCGCCGCAAGCGCCGCCAGGCGCGCGCAGTGAGCCGCAGGCGAACGAAGCTCCGTCCGAGCCTCGCAAGGGCCGCCCCGAGCGAGGCGCCGCAAGCGCCGCCAGGCGCGCGCAGTGAGCCGCAGGCGAACGTAGTCAAACTGACTCGAAGAGCGAAGCGAAGCCCTGACCGCCGCCCACGCACATGGTCACGAGCCCGTAGCGCTTCTTGCGCCGCCGCAGCTCGCGCAGAATGTGACCCGTGAGTCGCGAGCCCGTCATGCCGAACGGGTGACCGATCGAGATCGAGCCGCCGTTCGGGTTCAGCTTCTCGTCGGGGATCCCGAGCACGCGCTGCACCTGCAGCACCTGCGACGCGAAGGCCTCGTTCAGCTCGACCAGGTCGATGTCGTCGAGTGACATGCCGAGTCTCTTGAGCAGCTTGGGCACGGCGTAGATCGGGCCGATGCCCATCTCGTCGGGCTCGCAGCCGGCGACGGCCGAGCCGCGGTAGATGCCCATGGGCTCGAGCCCCAGCGCGTTCGCGCGGCTCGCCGACATGACCAGCGTGGCCGACGCGCCGTCGGACAGCTGGCTCGAGTTACCGGCCGTGACCGTACCGCCCTCGGGCTTGAACGCGGGCGGCAGCTTGCGCAGGCCTTCGATCGTGGTGTCGGGCCGGTTGCACTCGTCGCGGTCCACGACGAAGTCCTCCTCGCGCGGCTCCTCGCCCTTCTTCTGCACGATGCGGCGCACCTTCATGGGCACGATCTCGTCGTCGAAGTAGCCCAGCTCCTGGGCACGCGCGGTGCGCTGCTGACTCTTCAGCGCGTACTGGTCCTGGTCTTCGCGAGACACCTTGTATCTCTCGGCCACGACCTCGGCCGTGGCGCCCATCGCCATGTAGAGCCCCGGCGCCTTCTTGGCGGCCACCGGGTTCAGCAGGCGCTTGGTGTTCTGCGAGCCGTCCTGCAGCATCGTGATGGTCTCGACGCCCGAGCCGATCGCGATGTCGACGCCCTCGTGGAGGATCTGCTGCGCGGCCATCATGATGGCCTGCGAGCCCGACGAGCAGAAGCGGTTCACGGTGGTCGCGGCCACGGACGTGGGCAGCCCCGCCAGCACGGTCGAGATACGCGCCACGTTCATGCCCTGCGGGCCTTCGGGGATGCCGCAGCCGGCGATCACGTCGCCGACCTCGGCCTTGTCGACGTTGGGGTTGCGCGCGAACAGCTGCGCGATGCAGTGTGCCAGCTGGTCATCCGGGCGTGTCATGTTGAACGAGCCACGGTGCGCCTTCGCCAAACCGGTGCGCACGCTGTCGACGATCACGGCCTCGCGAGACATTCGGGTTCCTCCCGTCTTCGTCATCATATCAGTCGCCAGCCACGCGGCCATGGAGGATCGATGAACCCACTCCAGCGCTTGCTCGTGTTCGCATTCGTGCGGGTCCACACGGCGTTGTTCCGGCTCACCGACGGGCGCATCGGCGGTCGCATGGGCCCGCAGCGCATCCTGTTGCTCACCACGACCGGGCGCGCGAGCGGCCGCCCGCGCACGGTGCCGCTGACCTACTTCGAGGACGGCGAGCGGCTCGTGATCATCGCGTCGGCGGGCGGCGCCGCGCGCGACCCCGCCTGGTGGCGCAACCTGCAGGCGCAGCCGGAAGCCCTGGTGCAGCTCGCGGGCGAACGCCGGCGCGTGCGCGCGCGGATCGCCTCGGCCGAGGAGCGCGCGCGCCTGTGGCCGCGCGTGAAGCGCGAGAACCCCGCGTACGCCGCATACGAGAAGCGCACGGCGCGCGAGATCCCAGTGGTTCTGCTCGCGACCTGACGCTCCGCTATGCTGGGAGGTGGAAGGGAGAACTTCACATGCACGTCGGAATGGCAGCGATCTTCCAGAACCCGGAGCAGGCGCGCAGCGACCGCGAGGTGTGGCGCGAGGACCTGCGGCTCGCACTCATGGCGGAGTCACTCGGCTTCCAGTCACTCTGGGGAGTCGAGCACCACTTCACCGACTACACCATGTGTCCCGACGTGCTGCAGTACCTGACCTTCCTGGCCGGCGCGACCGAGCGCGTGCAGCTCGGCTCGATGGTGGTCGTACTGCCCTGGCACAACCCGATGCGCGTGGCGGAGCAGATCTCGGTGCTCGACCACGTGTCGAACGGCCGCTTCGTGCTCGGGCTGGGCCGCGGGCTGGGCCGCGTCGAGTTCGACGGCTTCGGCGTCTCGATGGACACGAGCCGCGAGCGCTTCACCGAGTCGGCCGACATGATCCTCACCGGACTCGAGCGCGGCTACTGCGAATACGACGGCAAGATCGTGAAGCAGGCGCGCCGCGACATCCGCCCCAAGCCCTGGAAGTCGTTCAAGGGCCGGAGCTACGCGGCCGCAGTCTCTCCCGAGTCGGGCCCGGTGATCGCGAAGCTCGGGCTGGGCATGCTGATCATCCCGCAGAAGCCGTGGGAGGCCGTGACCGAGGAGCTGCGCAACTACAACACCGTCTACCAGCAGGTGAACGGTGTGCCCGCGCCGCCGTCGATCTGCGCCGGTTGGGTGTTCTGTGACCAAGACGCCGGCCGCGCCGAGGAGCTGGCCCGCAAATACATCGGCGGCTACTGGCACACCGTGCTGAAACACTACGAGCTGCGCGGTGACCACCTGGCCAAGACCAAGGGCTACGAGTCGTACGCCCGCATGCAGGAGATCGCGAGCGCGCCCGGCGGCGCCGACGCCATGATCGACTTCTTCCTGGGCCTGCAGGTGTGGGGCACGCCCGAGCGCTGCTACCAGACGATCGTCGACACCCAGAAGCGCATCGGGAGTGACCGCTTCGTGGGCGTCTTCAGCTACGCGGGCATGTCGCCGGCCGAGAGCGAGCGCAACATGCGCTTGTTCGCGAAGACGGTGCTGCCGGAGCTCAACCGCTACGAGGTCTGACCAGGTTCAGGAGCCGGTCTTCACGTAGCGCCGCTCGACGCAGAGCGCCCTGAAGCCGAGCGCGGCGTACATGTGTTTGGGCGTGTCGTTGGTGCGCGCCCCGATCAGGATCGGGCCGGCGCCGCGCGCGCGGGCGTCGTCGACGCAGCGCGCGATCAGCGCCGTGCCGATGCCGCGGCCGCGGAACTCGGCGCGCGTGAACAGGTCTTCCACCTGGCCCACGCCGTTCGCGCCCGGGTAGGCCGAGAAGAACGCGCAGTCCACGCCGTCCTGGCGCGCCAGATAGAACTGCACGTCGGGCGCCTTGGCGCGCTTGGCGGCTACGAGCTGGCGCGTGACTGCCTCGTCCCACGGCTCGTGGAAGCCCTTCTCGACCTCTTCCTCGTGATCGAGCCGGCAGAGTGACTCGATCGCCTCCCAGTCGGCGTCGCTCTGCGCCGGGCGCAGCTCGAGCGCGGGCCCACGGCCCGCGAGCGCGCCCTCGAGCACGAGCACGACCTGCTCCTCCTTCTCGTAGCCGTCGAGCTGCAGCCGCGCCTCGAATTCGGGCGGGGTCTGCGGGTCCCAGAGGAACATGCGGTGACCGAGGCCCCGGTACATGGAGTCCGCCGCCACGAACAGCGACTCGATCTCGTCCGGCGTGCGCGCGCGCACCTCGGCCATGAAGTTCGCGTCGTAACAGACGGGCATGCGCGGGTCGCGCACGAACTGCGCGAGCGGCTGCATGCGTGTCTCGTGTCCGCAGGCGAGCCAGCCGGTGATCGTCTCGAACGCGCGCGTGACCAGGTCGTCGGGGTCGGCCATGGGCGCGCCATGCTAGCGCACGGATTCGGGTATGCTGCGAAGCGTCGAGAAAGGGAACGCCTGAAATGCCGCATGCCATGGGTGCCCGGCGTCCCTTCGGGCTCGCGTACTGGCCCCTGCCCGAAGACGACCCGAAGGTGGTGCTTCGCCGCGAGGACGTCCGGCTGGTGTCGGCCGACGGCGCGCTCGTGCGCGGAACCCTGTGGACGCCGCCCGTCGGCCAGCCGTGGAAGACCGCGGTCGTGCTTTCGCACCCGCGCGGCGACTTCTCGATCCACTACGCCTGCCCGCTGCTGGCTGCGGCGGGCTACGCCGTCTTGGGCTTCGCGACCCGCTACATCAACAACGACATCGATTGCCTGCACGAGAGCTGCGCACTCGACGTCGAGACCGCCGTGCTCGAGATGCGCCGCCGTGGCGCCGAGGCAGTCGTGCTGCTGGGCAACAGCGGCGGCGGGTCACTCATGGCGCTGGCGCACGTGGAGCGCGGCGTGGGCGACGGCTGGATCGCGGTCGCGGCGCACCCGGGTGAGGGTGTCTTCATGAACAGCGTGATCGATCCGTCGGTCGCCGACGAGAACGATCCCGAGTCCGTGATTCCCGAGCTCGACATGTACGACCCCGACAACGGCTGGCGCCCGTGGCCCGAGCCCTGTCACTACGACCGCGCCTGGCTCGCGCGCTACCGCCAGGCGCAGCTCGCGCGCGTGGCGCGGCTCGACGCGATCGCGCGCGACTCGATCGCGAAGGCCGAGCTCGCCGCGAAGCTCTCGAAGGGCGCCGACAAGCAGGCCGATCCCCGCGCGTGGAGATACTGGCGCCAGCGCGCCGTGCACGCGAAGTACCTGGTGATCTATCGGACCCTGGCCGACCCCGCGTATCTCGATCTCTCGATCGATCCGGACGACCGGCCCCTGGGGTCCCTCTTCGCCTTTCCCGACCCGCTCGACGGCAACTACGGGCGCTTCGGGCTGGCGCGCGTGATGAGCGCGCGCGGCTGGCTCTCCACGTGGTCCGGCCTGTCGTCGCACGCGAAGCTCGCCGACACCATGCCGAGCGTGAAGGTGCCGTCCCTGATCCTGCACGCGACCGCCGACACCGAGATCCGGCTGAGTCAGGCGCGCGCGATCCGCGACGCCTGCGGCGCGAGCGACGTCGAGTACCACGAGCTGAAGCGCGCACCGCACTATCTCGAAGGCCACCGCCGCGAAGCCATGGAGCTGTGCGCGAGCTGGCTCAGGCCACGCTTTCCATGAGCAGCCCCGCGCGCGAGAAGGTGCCGCTCGGGCTGAAGATCATCTACGGGGCGCCGAGCGTCGCGGGCGCGGCGATGGCGATCCCGGTCGCGATCCACGTGAATCCGTTCTACTCGGACACGGTGCTCGTACCCCTGGCGTGGGTCGCGCTGGCCGCGGCGCTCGCGCGCATCTTCGACGCGATCATCGACCCGTTCGTCGGCTGGCTCTCCGACCACACGCACACGCGCTGGGGTCGCCGCCGGCCGTGGATCGCGGTCGCGACGCCGATCGCGGCGCTCGTGTTCGTGGCGCTGTTCACGCCCCCGGCCTGGCTCACGACCTCCGGCGCGGCGGTCTGGTTCGGCGTGTGTCTCATGCTGTTCTTCATCTTGAACATGCTCTACGGGCTGCCGCACGCGGCGCTCGGTCCGGAGCTCACGCTCGACTACCACGAGCGTTCGACCCTGTTCTCGGTGCGCGAGGGCTTCGCGCTCGTGGGCACGCTGGTGGCCGCGATCGTGCCCGGCGTGCTGACCCAGGGCTTCGGCTTCTCGCAGCGCTCCGCCTTCGCAGGCATGGCGCTCGGCTACGGCGTGTTGATGGTCAGCCTGTACTGGCTCTTGGTGGTGCGCGTGCGCGAGCGGCCCGAGTTCGTGCAGCGCGCCTCCAACCCGCTCGTGCCGGGCGTGCGGCGCTCGCTGCGCAACCGGCCGTTCCTGGTGCTGTTCGTGTGTTACGCCGTCGCCAACATCCCCGGTGCGATTCCGGGCCTGTTGATGCCGTACTTCAACCGCTACGTGCTGAACCCGCCGCCCATTCCGCAGCCCCAGGCCGACGGCTGGCTCACGATCTTCCTGGCGGCGTACTTCCTGTCGGGGCTGTTGTGTCTGCCGCTCTGGCTGGCGCTGGCCAAGCGCATCGGCAAGCTCAACGCCTGGCTGACCAGCTTCGTCATGGGAGTCACGGGCGGAGTGATGCTGTTCTTCCTGGGCGAGGGCCAGAACATCGGCTGCCTGGCGGTGATCGTCTGGGCCGGCTCGAGCTTCGGCGCCGGGCTGTTCCTGCCGCCCGCCATCCAGGCCGACGTGATCGACTACGACGAGCTCCACACCGGCAAGCGCCGCGAGGCGCAGTATCTCGCACTGTGGGGGCTGGTGCCGAAGTTCATCGTGATTCCGAGCGCCTCGCTGCCGCTCGCGCTGCTGGCGTGGCTCGGCTACCAGCCCAACCTGCCGCAGTCGCCCAACGTGGTGTTCGCCATCCGCGCGGTGTTCGCGCTGACTCCCGCGGCCTTCTCGATCGCGGCGTTCTTCATCGCCTGGCGCTTCCCGATCGACGAGCGCGTGCACCGGGCGATCCTCGAGGCGATCTCCGCGCACAGTCGCGGCGAGCTGGCGGTCGACCCGCTCACGCAGCAGGTGCTGCCGCCGCCGGCGGAGCGCGAGGTCGACGAGCGCACCAGCTGGTTCCTCGACTACTTCTCGGTGGGTGAGCTGCGGCGCGTGCTCTCGCGCGGGTCGCAGGCGCTGCTCGGCGACGTGCTGCGGGTCGCGGCGCTGTCACTGGCGATCGCCATCGGCCTGGGCTTCTGGGTGGCGCAGCAGCTGGCCGCCACGGGCGGGAATCCCGGGCCGTTGGCCGTGATGGGCATCGTGGTCGCGGGCTTCGCGATCACCGTCTTCGTGTTCCATCTGTCGCGCATCGCTCCGGCGCTCGAGCTGCGCCGGGCGCCGGTGTCGCAGGAGATGATCCGCGCGCACCTCGCGCACGTGAACGGCGAGAACGGCGCGCTGGTCGAGCCGACGCCCGCGGCGGCCGTGACCCGCGCCTAAGTGAGCGAGTCCGGGCGGCTGATCGCCGCGCGCGGCTTGCGCGGCTTCGTCGACGGCGCCGTGAACGTGGTGCTCTCGGCCTATCTGCTCGGGCTGGGACTCAGCACGGTCCAGGTCGGCGCGGTGGCCACCGCGACGCTTTTGGGAAGCGCGCTGCTCACGCTCGGGGTGGGGCTCGCGAGCGGGCGCTTCGCGGCGCGCACGGTGCTGCTCGGGGCGTCCGGGCTGATGGCGCTCACCGGGCTCGGCTTCGCCGGACTCACCGCGTTCTGGCCGCTCTTGCTGGTGGCGTTCGTGGGGACCTTGAACCCGACCTCGGGCGACGTGTCGATCTTCCTGCCCACCGAGCAGGCGGTGCTCGGCGCCGCGGGCGACCTGCGCACGCGCACGGCGACCTTCGCGCGCTACAACGTGGCGGGCGCGCTGCTCGGCGCCGCGGGCGCGCTCGCCGGCGGCCTGCCGGACCAGGCGGTGACCCACCTCGGTGTCGGGTTGCAGGACGCCCTGCGCGGGGTGTTCGTGCTGTACGCGTGCGTCGCGCTGCCGCTCGTGGTCCTGTATCTCGGGCTGCCGTCCGCGCCCGTGGCGAAGCAGGAGCCGCGCGCGCCGCTCGCGCGCTCGCGCAGCATCGTCCTGCGACTCACCGCGCTGTTCTCGCTGGACTCGTTCGGGGGCGGCCTCGCGGTGCCGCCGCTCGTGGCACTGTGGCTCAACCAGCGCTTCGGTCTCTCACTGACCGAGCTCGGCACCTTCTTCTTCGCCGCGTCGACGCTCTCGGCGTTCTCGCAGTTCCTCTCGGCGTGGCTCGCCGCGCGCATCGGCCTGATCGAGACCATGGTCTTCACGCACCTGCCCGCGAACGGCTTCCTGATCGCGGCGGTGTTCATGCCCAGCGCTCCGCTCGCGCTCGGGTGTCTGCTCGTGCGGGGCGCGCTCTCGCAGATGGACGTGCCGGCCCGGCAGTCCTACGTGATGGCGGTGGTGCCGCCGGAGGAACGCGCCGCGGCGGCCAGCGTCACCAACGTTCCGCGGGCGCTGGCCTCGGCGCTCTCGCCGCTGCTCGCCGGCGCTCTGCTCGAACGCTCGGCCTTCGGCTGGCCGCTGCTGCTCGCCGGCTCGGTGAAGATCCTCTACGACCTCCTGCTCCTGTGGCAGTTCCGGGCGGTACCACCCGCCGCGCGCTAGGCAAGTGTCTCGACCCGCGAAAATCCTGCGATACGATCGCGGCATGGCGGTGAAGAAGAAGGCTTCCGGCAAGAAGAAGGCCGCTGCCACGAGGAAGGCTGCGCCGAAGAAGGCGGCCCCGAAGAAGAAGCCGGCGGCGAAGAAGCCTGCCGCCGCGAAGAAGAAGCTCGAGGCTGCGAAGCCCGTCCCGAAGCCGGCGCCCAAGGCCGCGCCGCCCAAGCCGGCAGCACCGAAGCCGCCGCCGACCCAGCCCCGCGCGCTGCCCGCACCTGTCCCGGTCGCGCCGCAGTCCGGCGGTGTCTCGGCGGCCGACGTGAACCTCGGCCACGTGGTCGGGCTGCGGCCGCGCACACACACCGGCTTCAAGCCCGAGGCCTTCGCCGAAGCCAAGCGCGCGCTCGCCGAGCAGCGCTTCGCCACGATCGAGGAG